>JAULZL010000376.1:0-6241 GCA_032117355.1 Candidatus Nanopelagicales bacterium | reverse complement strand
GATGCTTGCCGCCTACATAGGCGCGGCTTCCCGCGTCATCGCCAACGAGGACGGTGCCAAGGCCTGGATGAACACCGGCTTGCCGGAGTGCCATCACCCGATTCCTGAGGTCCTCCTTGATGCGGGCCGCGGTCGCCTTGCCGTCCATGATCTGAGCTGTCACCGCGTCATCCTGTCATCGCTGGACGGAAGTCCGTCGGTTCGCCGCCGCGATCCCGACCGCGACGAAGGCCAGCACCACGCCGAGAAGCAGGTTCCATCCCAGATCGGTGCCCGCAGTCGGCATCACCACATCGAGGATGACGGCACCCGAAAGCTGCCCGGCAATCGAAACCACGGCGAAGACGAGGACTCCGATGATGGGGACGACCCAGGCCGCCATGGCAATGAAGATCACGCCGACGACTCCACCAAGGTAGGCCCACCAGGGGCCGCCTCCAAGACCTGACGGCTCGGCGCCTGCGAACGTCCACCGGCCGGCGAAGATCATCGTCAGGATCGCTGTGCCCAGAATGAAATTGACCAGGGTGGCGGACATCGGGCTGCCCGAAGTGCGGGTCACCCGACCGTTGAATGCCTGTTGGACGGACGTCCCTGCCCCAACGACGAAAGCCAGGACGACGGCGATGAGCGAGAAGGTCGGAGACTCAAGTCGATGGGACACCGCGATCACTACGGCGGTGAAGGCGAGCACGGCCGACAGGACGCGCCGGGCGGTGATGGGCTGCTTGCCCGCCGGGCCGAGGCCGATCCGGTCGACGAGAAGTGAGTTGGCACTCTGACCAGCCACCACCGCAACGGTGAAGATTGCCACCCCGACGAGGGGCACCGTTGCTGCCTGCACCCCGACGAACAGTCCACCGATGATGCCACCGAGGAGTTGCCACCAAGCGAGTTTCCGCTCGCGTAGGGCAGCGGGGATCCTGGCCATCCCTGCGCGCACCGATGGCATCACCAGGCACAGGCCAAGCAGGAGCGTCAGCCCGACGCTGAAGCTGAACAGCGCCGCCTCGATGCCGTTGCCGAGGAAGACGCTGAGCTCCCCGTTGATTCTCGATTGCAGGGCGGATAGCAACCCGAAGGCGAACGAGGCCAGGATCGGAGCCAGTCTCCGCAGTCGCGTTCCCGCGGACTCGGTCGAGCCGCGACGGGTAATCACCCCCGAACCGTACGAGCCGCAGGCTCGGGCGCCCGCGGCGCCCCGACCCAGCGCGTCAATAGAAGAACCCGTGCATCAATAGAAGAACCGGCGCTTCAATGAAAGAACCGGTACGTCAGCGCTAGAACTGGTACGTCAATGGAAGAAATGGCGAGCGCCGGTGAGGTACATCGTGATCCCGGCGGCTCGCGCGGCGGCGATGACCTCCTCGTCGCGAATGGATCCACCTGGCTGCACCACGGCGCGGACCCCGGCATGGGCCAGCACCTCCAGGCCATCGGGGAAGGGGAAGAACGCATCCGAGGCCGCGACACTCCCCCGCGCGCGATCACCCGCACGCTCCACCGCAAGCCGGGCCGAGTCAACGCGATTCACCTGCCCCATCCCGACGCCGACCGCAGCCTGGTCGCTTGCCAGCAGGATGGCGTTGGACTTCACCGCGCGTACCGCACGCCAGGCGAAGAGCAGGTCGGCAAGGGTCTGCGAGTCGGTTGCCTCGCCGCAGACCAGGCTCCAGCCGGACGGATCATCACCAGGGGCGTCCAACCGATCGACGCCCTGCAGCATCATTCCGCCGGAGATCGGCCGCAGCTCAACCTCGAATCCCGGGATCGGACGGGCGACCTCGAGTACCCGCAGGTTCTTTTTCGCCGCCAGAATCTCCAGGGCAGCGGGTGCAAATGACGGCGCCACGACCACCTCAAGGAAGACGTCCGCCATCGCCTGGGCCATGGCGACGCTCACCTCACGATTCGCTGCGACCACCCCGCCGAAGGCCGAGACCTGGTCGGTGTCGAAGGCCTTGAGGTACGCGTCCGCAATGTCTGCCCCGACTGCCACCCCGCATGGATTCGAGTGCTTGACGATTGCCACGGCTGGCTCCGGGTGGTCGTGCGCGGCTCGGTGGGCCGCATCAGCATCGATGAAGTTGTTGTACGACATCTGTTTGCCCTGCACTTGGGTTGCTGCCGCGAGTCCCTTCGCGTGGTGGGCGGATGAATAGACCGCGGCCCGCTGATGCGGGTTCTCGCCGTAGCGCAGGACGTCCCGGCGGCTCCATGCCGCGCCTGCCCACGCAGGGAAGCCAGCTCCCTCTTGGTCCGGTGCTACGACACTGCCCATCCAGGATGCAACGCCGATGTCGTAGGTCGCCGTGTGGGCGAAGGCCTCGGCGGCCAGGCGAGCCCGCTCCTCGAGGGTGAAACCCCCGGCATGTAGCGCGGCGAGTACCTGGGGATACCGCGCAGGGCTGGTGACAACGGCCAGGTTGGCGTAGTTCTTGGCCGCTGCCCGGATCATCGCCGGCCCACCAATGTCGATCTGCTCCACGCACTCGTCGATCCCTGCGCCTGATGCAACCGTTGCCTCGAAGGGATAGAGATTGACGATCACGATGTCAAAGGCCGCAATGCCTAGGTCGTCCAACTGCTGCACATGCGACTCCTTGCGCAGGTCAGCGAGAAGCCCGCCGTGGATCATCGGGTGCAGAGTCTTGACGCGACCGTCGAGGCACTCAGGGAAGCCGGTCACGTCCCCCACCGGAGTTACCACGACACCCACATCAGCGATGACCTGCGCTGTCGATCCCGTCGAGACGATCTCAACGCCGTCATGTGCCAGGCCGCGAGCGAGTTCGTCGAGCCCGGACTTGTCATATACCGAGATGAGCGCCCGTCTTATTGGTCGTCGAAGATCCTCGCCCATCAGCCTCTCCCACCATCAATTGCCAACTGGGTCATCACGTCCACCAGGAGTCGCCGCTCCTGAACCTTGATCCGATCATGCAGGGAGCGAACATCGTCTCCGTCCTGCACGGCCACCGCGCATTGGGCCAGGATCGGCCCGGTGTCGACGCCCTGGTCGACCAGGTGCACCGTGCAGCCGGTGATCCGCACCCCGTGGTCGAGTGCGTCCTGCACCGCATGGGCTCCCGGGAACGAGGGCAGTAGGGACGGGTGCACGTTCACGATTCGGCCCTCGAAGGCCTCGACGAACGCGGGAGCAAGGATGCGCATGAACCCGGCGGTGACGACCCACGCCGGGTCGCGGACGGCGACGGACTCCAAAATCGCGGCATCCCAGCCGGCCCGGTCGGAAAATCCGCGGGGGTCGACCGCAAATGCATCGATGCCCTGCGAGCGGGCAAACTCCAGGCCCGCCGCCTGCGGGTTATCACCACCAACCGAGACGATCAGCGGCCTCAGCGGCGAGTCGATCAGGGCCTGCAGCGTGGTGCCGGCCCCAGAGATGAGGACCACGATGCCGGACGCCACAAGCGAGGACCCTACTGCGGGGTGGCCCGACTACGAGCGGCTGATCCTCCGGCTATGCGGTGATCTGCTCCCCGTTGAACTGCCGGTAGACGTGAGCCGTCACCAACGCCGCGAACGGCAGGGTGACGAGAGTAAGGACGCCATAGAGCGTCCCACCGAGCGCGGCGGCCAGGAAGTTGAACAGCAGCAGGAGTAGGGCAGGCCCGAAGTTCGCACGGGTGACTCGAAAGCTCGCGCTGATCGCCTGGCGAACCCCGTAACCCTTGTCGAGCACGTAATACGGACCCAGTTGCAGGAAGAAGATGACCAGTAGGCCCGGAATGCAGAACAGCAGCAGACCGACGAAGGTGAGGCCCACGGTCGCCAGGGTCAGCAGCACGTACAGGGCCAAATACTGGGTGGTGAACATGTCCGAGAAGGACGGGGTGTGACCCTGGGTGGTCCGGATTGCGGCTCGGTAAACCCCGATGGTGGCGAAGGCTGCGAGCAGCCCAAACACCAGTGCCGTACCGATGGCCCCGATTGCACTCACGCCGAGGGCCGCCTCGCAGGCCGCCTGCTGGCCGGGGCTTTCCGGGTTGCTGCAGTCCAGGAGGATGTTCTGGAGCGGGCCGGTGGCGATCTGCTGCACCATCTGGATCACCGCAACCACCGCGGCCAGCGCGATGAAAGCCGTTGGATTCCTCTTGAAGGTGTCGAACGCCCAGGACAGCGCCCGGCCGACGCTCGGCGGGGACGGAGGAGTCGGCAGGCTTGGATCACTCATCGGTTTGCTCCTGGGGTCAGGCGGATGGGGCAAGAGGCGGGCGCCCGCGTCGTGGCCTCAGGATAAGGGCACTGGGCATGGATCCGGCGAGAAGTAGCCCAGTCACCGCGGTGGCCACCACCGGAGGCTCGGGGCCGAGCCCGGTCAATCGGTTCTCCCCCAGCTGTCCGTGCGACACCACGGCCAGGAAGGCCATCCCAAGGCCGGCCAGCATGCTTGCCGACGTTGCCAGGGCGACCCGATGGGTGACCGGCCGAGGCGCCGAGCGGGCTACGTACCAGCCGATGAGCAGGCCGGCACCGATTCCTATCGCCATCGGCAGCGACGACCAGGCCAGGGAGCGGGTGGGCAGGGCCGCCAGCAGGGGGAAGGGTGGCAGATCGGCGTTCTGCGGTAGGGCCGTGAACGGAGACAGCACTATTCCCTGCCCGATGGTCACGCCTGCACCGGCCGAATAGGCGACCGCCCAGGTAGTCAGTACCGGGACGTACCCGATGCCGAGCATCAGCAGGGCTAGGCCACCGATCGGTCCCGGCTCCAGGGAAGAGCTGATCGCAACCAACTCGGGAAAGCTCCGGACCAGGCTTGCGACCACAAGAAAGGCCCCCGCGGACAGCAACGCGGCCAGTCCGATGCTCGAGCCGCCGAGTACGACTCGAATGGACGGCGACATCTGCTGTCGCAGTCGGACCCCGGCTGGGGACCGCCGGTAGACGCCCAGGGACAGGGCAATCGAGGAAATGATGAAGGCCGTGATGAATGCGCGCGGCGTGGAAATCCGAGCAAGCTGCGAGTTGACGATCCACGCTGTGGAGGTGACGGCTCCGGCATAGATGGCTGCAGTCCCGCCGATCAATGACAGCGAGGCGCGCACCTCTCGAACGTCAGATACCCGAGCCGCCCATCGGCCTGACTGCCACAGCAAGAGGAAAGGAATGATGGCAAGCCCCCAGGGCATCAGCGAGTACGTCGCCGATCCCACCCGCACCGGTACGTCATGGATTACTACCCAGGCAACCCCCGATGCCCGCACCGCCTCAGCTGGGCCCTGCTCCCAGGCTCCAGAGCTAAGCCAGGCAAGAAAGACTGGGATGGAGACGATCAGTCGCCCCAGGGCAACCGCCCACACTGCCGCGAGCGGGCAGACAAACAAGAGCGAACGCATCGACGCCGGAACCTCGTCCGGCTCCTGCGCCCCAGCAACCGATCTGGTCGGATCGGTCGTCGGAGCACTCACCTGCCAAGGTTCTCAGTCAAGCCGCGGAACTCGCGCCTTCGCCACGCGGAGCCTGTTCGGACGACCCTGCGTCAGTCGACCGAGGCGAGTGGCACGCCATCGGCAACTTTGCGAAGCAGGCGATCCACCGTCGCGAGGGGCCACCCACCCGCACGGATGGCGCGACCCGGACGAACACGTCGAGGAGAACAAGGATGACCCAAGCCGGACAACTTCCGACTTCGGTCAGGAACCAGACCCGGGCGACACCTACCCGGTCATGATGTCGCGCATCAGACGCGCTGTCGCAGACGGGGTCTTGCCAACCTTGACGCCGACCGCCTCCAGGGCCTCTTGCTTGGCCGCAGCGGTGCCCGCCGAGCCAGACACGATCGCTCCCGCATGGCCCATCGTCTTGCCCTCCGGAGCCGTGAAGCCGGCGACATACCCAACGACCGGCTTCGTCACGTTGTCCTTGATGAAGGCCGCTGCCCGCTCCTCCGCATCGCCTCCGATCTCGCCGATCATGACGATCGCATCGGTGTCGGGATCTTCCTGAAATGCAGCAAGGCAGTCGATGTGAGTTGTCCCGATGATCGGGTCGCCACCGATGCCCACGCAGGTGGAGAAGCCGAAGTCACGCAACTCGTACATCATCTGGTACGTCAGGGTGCCCGACTTGGACACCAGGCCGATTCGTCCGGGCTTGGTGATGTCCGCCGGGATGATGCCCGCATTCGACTGACCTGGGCTGATGATCCCCGGGCAGTTCGGCCCGATGATGCGGGTATTGCCCGCATTCTGCGAGTACTGGAAGAACTGCGCGG
>JAULZL010000375.1:0-8959 GCA_032117355.1 Candidatus Nanopelagicales bacterium | reverse complement strand
ATCGACATCGGCGATGGCGGGCAGCAACTCAGCTCGATTGGCTCCATCGCAGGAGACGATCTCGAAGTCGGGACCGAGCGCCTCAACCGTGGCAGGGGACAACTCTTCAGCGATGAGCACGCGTGGCTTGGTCACCGCCGGAGTCTATTCGTGACCGTCCGACCGGCACGGTGAGCGGCTGAGGCTGTGAATCCGGTCACGGCACGGTCATTGGCAGCGGCCGATCCCGGCTCGCCTTGCACCGCTCCCGAGGCCAGGGATCCCCTTGAACCAGCAGGTCCGGTTGCGGACGGCGGTTTCCGATGACGAGGCAGGGAGTAGGCGATGAATACACAGGTGGCGACGACCGACGTGGGCACCATTCTCAGGCGGCAGGACCCGTTCCCCCGGCTCCTGGATTGGTTCGAGGGATGGATGCCGGGTGACATGGGCGTGCGCGCGGAACACGCACGTTCCCTGCGCGTCGAGGAATTCACCCGCAATGGGAATTTCGTCGTGCGTGCGGAAATCCCGGGTATCGATCCGGAGAAGGACGTCGAGGTCTCGATCACCGATGGGATCCTCACGATCCACGGTGAGCGCAAGGAGGAGCACCGCGAGGAGCGTCGATCAGAGTTCTACTACGGAAGTTTCGTCCGCACCCTCGTCCTGCCCAAGGGGGTTGACGAGTCGAGTGTCAAGGCAACCTACGAGGACGGGATCCTCGAGGTCTGCGTCACGCTGCCGACCCAGGCCCCCGAGTCCACCAAGGTTCCGGTGGTTCACAAAAAGTAGGTCTGACGGGCGGGTTAGCCGGGGCCCCTTGCCCGGCCGACCCGTCCGGTGCTGCCCTTGCCGGACGACCCTCGCGAACCGGGGCTGGTCTTTCCCGACCGGTTCGCCCACGCGGTGAAGGAACCAACCGGGCCATCATGTGGAGGCACCAGCCAGGGCCATGGATGGACGGCCGCGAGATCAAGCCTGGTTGCGCGATGTCGCCAGCCGGGCACTGGCGCGAAGGTGGTCGCCAGTGGTCGACCACCCAAGACCTCGACCGGGTCCCCGAGGTAGACGCTCAGGTCCCGGCGCTTCGCCAGATCGGCCAGCGTCTCCGCGAGAAAGACAAGTCGCGTGCTGGAGAGCCGCAGGCTGCGGAGCAGCGGTAGGTCGAAGACGAAGACAGCGGGGAGGTCCGGGTGGGCGGCAAGCGCCGGGTCACCATCCCCCAGGCTTTCGGCCGTCAGCCACACCACCTCCGGCTCACCCTCACGCTGGACCTCACGCGGGCCAGTAGTCGCCGACAGGTCCGGATCGCGGCGGATCCGTGGATCAGCCAGGAGGTCCGGCCCCGAGGTCCGCTCCGGTGGCCATTCCTCGATGGGGCATGCTCGGGAGAGAGGGCACTCCCGGCACAGCGATGGTGCACGCTTCTCAACCTGCCATCGGCTGAACCCATAGGCCTTGCCGGTCAGGGCTCCCACCGTCCACTGCCAGCCGATTCGGTTGGCAGCCCGTGAGCCGTCCAGCAATTGGCGGAACAGCAGGTCCTCGCCCTCGCGCCAGCCTCGGTCCTCGCGAACCGACCAGTGGGAGGCCACCCACATGCGTTGCTGATTCGTGATCCACCCCCGCTCAGCGAGTTCACTCCAGGTGACGTCCAGGCAGCGAGCCTGCTCCAGCCCCGGGTCGAGAGCCCCTCCGCGCTCTTGAACGAAGTACCTCAGGGAGTGGCCGGTTACCGAGCCGAGCCGCGCGTACAGATGACGCGCGTACTCCTGCCAGCGCAGTTCATCCCGAAACTTCGCGGCGTCCGAACTGGGTCCACCCGCGACGTGCTGCCAAACCCGCGGCAGGCTGAGCAGGCCGTGGCGAATGTATGGCGACAGCCCGGATGCCCCGCGGTCGGCAGGCGGCCAGGCCTGATTGCGTCGGTGGGCGTATCCAGCAACATCGAATCCCTGCAGCGCAGCGTCGGCCGCCTGCTGACCGCCACGGATGTCGGAGCCGCGCACCTCGTCAACGATGATCTGACCAAGGTGCTCCGCCACCCAGCGAAGCGGTGCCGGTCGATCCAACTCCGGCGTGGGAAGCAACCCGGTCATCTGGAAACCCGCCTTATCCGGATCGGTCCCTTGGCGGTGGACGGGTCCACGATTCGACCTCCCTGAGTGATCACCACCTCGCCGGCCCACACCAGTCGCCGAGCCGCTCGCCTGGCTGGCTCCATCAGCGCCTGCCAGTCCTCAGCCACCAAGCGAGCAGCCTCGCTCGGACAGATGGTGGCTGCCACCGCCCTCTCAGCCAATAGTGAGCGGATCGCATCCTCCAAGGCACGGTCCACTGCTGTCACCTTGCGCTGACGGCAGGCCCCCGAGCAATAGCGAATGGATTCCCAGTCCCGAGCCCATGACTTGCGCCACTCGATGGTGCGGCCACAGGAGCGGCACCAGGTCGGGTCTGGGACGGCCCCCGTGCCGTCCGATCCGCTAGCGCGCGGCCGTGCCCTCGACATAGTCATCACCCTTGGTGTCGACCCAGCTCATCAGTCCGCGAAGCTCACGGCCCACCTTCTCGATGGGATGCTTCTCGGCCTTGGCCCGCAGCTCAAGGAACTCGGCCTTGCCCGACAACTGGTCGTCCATGAAGCGCTGGGCGAAGGAACCGTTCTGGATGTCAGCGAGGACGGCCTTCATGTTCTCCTTGACATGCGGGTCGATGACCCGAGGCCCGGAGACGTAGTCGCCGTACTCCGCCGTGTCGGACACGCTCCAACGCTGCTTGGCGATGCCGCCCTCGTACATGAGGTCAACGATCAACTTCAGCTCATGCAGGCACTCGAAGTAGGCCACCTCAGGCTGGTAGCCAGCCTCGACGAGGACCTCGAAGCCGTACATGACCAACTGGCTGGCTCCACCACACAGAACGGCCTGCTCGCCGAAGAGGTCGGTCTCGCACTCCTCGGTGAAGGTCGTCTTGATGCCGCCGGCGCGCAGGGCACCAATGGCCTTCGCGTAGGACAGCGCCAGCGGCCACGCCTCACCCGTCGCGTCCTGCTCTACGGCGACGATCGCGGGCACGCCGCGTCCGGCCACGTACTCGCGGCGAACAAGGTGACCGGGACCCTTGGGGGCCACCATGGCAACGTCAACGAACGTCGGCGGCTTGATGAATCCGAAGCGGATGTTGAAGCCGTGGGCAAAGAACAGGGCATCGCCCTCCTGCAGGTTCGGCTCAATGGCCTCCTCGTACAGCCCCTTTTGAACCGGGTCCGGAACGAGCACCATGATCACGTCGGCTTCGGCGGCAGCGGTCGCCGGATCAACGACGCGCAAGCCCGCCTCCAATGCCTTGGCCCGCGACGGGGATCCCTCGGCAAGGCCGACTCGCACGTCGACACCGGAGTCGCGCAGGGACATGGCATGGGCATGCCCCTGGCTGCCGAAGCCCAGCACCGCAACGACGCGGTTCTGAATGATGGACAGATCGGCGTCGTCGTCGTAGAACAGTTCGGCCACGGCTGGCTCTCCTTAGCGATTCGATGCGAGTGACGGAAGGCTACCGCCCACGTGATGATGCCCGATCAGCCCGTGCGCTCCCCCGAGCGGGCCGAGCGGTCGGTGATCGAGCGTGAGCCACGGCCGACCGCGACCATCCCGGACTTGACGAGCTCCTTGATGCCGAAGGGCTCCACCATTCGCAGGAAGGTCGAGAGCTTCTCGGCGTTGCCGGTCACCTCAACGGTGATCGCCTCCGGCGCTACATCCACGATCTTGGCCTTGAACAGGCCGATGACCTCAAGAACTTGGGATCGATTCTCGGAGTCGGCCCTGACCTTGACCAGCATGAACTCGCGCGAGACTGAAGCATCGGGATCAAGTTCGACGATCTTCAGCACGTTGATCAGCTTGTTGAGCTGCTTCGTCACCTGCTCCAGCGGAAGGCTCTCGACATTGACCACGATCGTCATGCGGGAGACCTCGGGAACCTCGGTTGGCCCGACCGCGAGGGACTCGATGTTGAATCCCCGCCGGGAGAAGAGGCTGGCAACCCGCGCCAGCACGCCTGGCTTGTCCTCCACCAGGACCGAAAGCGTATGTCGCGACATCAGTCGTCACTCCCCCAGTCGGGCGCCATTGATCGCGCAACCATGATGTCGTCATTGCTCGTGCCAGCGGCAACCATCGGCCACACCATCGCGTCCTTGTGGACGACGAAGTCGATCACCACCGGCGCATCATTCATGCTCAGCGCCTTCTCGATGGTGGCATCCACCTCCTCAGGAGACTCGCAGCGCAACCCGTGGCAGCCATATGCATCGGCAAGCTTCACGAAGTCGGGTATTCGATGTGAATGCAGGTCGGTATTGGAGTACCGCTCGTTGTAGAAGAGGGTCTGCCACTGACGGACCATGCCCAGGCTGCTGTTGTTGATCAGGGCAACCTTGATCGGAATCTCGTTGATGGTGCAGGTGACGAGCTCCTGATTGGTCATCTGGAAGCAGCCATCGCCATCGACCGCCCAGACGGTGGCGTCCGGGCACCCAACCTTCGCGCCCATCGCAGCCGGGACGGCGTAACCCATCGTGCCGAGCCCACCGGAGTTCAGCCAGGTCCTCGGGTTCTCGTAGCCAATGAACTGGGCGGCCCACATCTGGTGCTGCCCGACTCCAGCCGCGTAGATGGAATCCGGGCCGGACACCACGCCAAGCCTTTCGATCACGTACTGCGGTGACAGGGAACCGTCCTGGGGAACGTCGTAGCCAAGTGGGTACGTCTCCCTCATTCGGCTCAACAGCGACCACCACGCCTCGTAGTCACCACGGCGGTGTACCGCGAATTCGTGCTCGAGTGCCGCGATCAACTCGGGGATGATCTCGGCTAGATCACCGACGATCGGGACGTCTGCGGTTCGATTCTTGCCGATCTCGGCAGGATCGATGTCGGCATGGATGATGCCCGCGTTCGGCGCGAAGGTGGACAGCTTGCCGGTCACCCGGTCATCGAAGCGTGCGCCAAGCGCAATGAGCAGATCGGCCTTCTGAAGTGCGCCTACCGCCGCAACACTGCCGTGCATGCCCGGCATGCCCAAGTGCTGCGGATGGGAGTCGGGGAAGGCCCCGCGTGCCATCAGCGTGGTGACCACCGGGATGCCGGTGAGCTCGGCCAGCCGCCGCAGCACGGGCGCGGCATTGGCGCGGATTACCCCGCCACCGACGTAGAGCACCGGCTGCTGGGCCTCGACGATCATTCGCGCCGCCTCGCGGACCTGCTTGGCGTGAGGCCGGGTCACCGGGTGGTAGCCCGGCAGGTTGATCGTGGGCGGCCAGGCAAAGGTCGTCATCGCCTGAAGGGCATCCTTTGCCACGTCCAGCAGGACGGGCCCGGGCCGACCGGTGGACGCCAGGTAGAAGGCCTCGGCGACCGCCTGCGGGATGTCATCGGGATTGGTCACCAGGAAGTTGTGCTTGGTGATCGGCATGGTGATGCCGCGGATGTCAGCCTCCTGGAAGGCGTCCGTTCCGATTGCTGCACTCGGCACCTGACCGGTGATGGCAACCATGGGAACGGAGTCCATGTGGGCGTCGGCGATCGGAGTAACCAGATTGGTGGCACCCGGCCCACTCGTTGCCATGCAGACGCCGACCCGGCCGCTTGCCGCGGCATAGCCCTCAGCCGCGTGACCCGCCCCCTGCTCATGGCGGACCAGGATGTGCCGAATCTGCGGGGAGTCCATCAGTGGGTCGTACAACGGAAGGATGGCCCCGCCCGGAATCCCGAAGACATCCGTCACGCCGACGGACTCCAAGGACCGGACCAGGCTTTGCGCCCCGGTGACCTGCTCGCTCATCGTGCTCGCCGTTTCTCTCGTCCGATTACCGCTTTGCCATGTTGCCCTGCTGCTCGTGCAATGAAAAACCCCCCGACCCAACTGGGTATCGGAGGGCGGCGCGCCGGTTGACCGTCGTCAGCCCGCGCGCAGAATTACTACGAGTTCCTTTGCCACGCGCAGAACCATAGCGGCAATGCCCCGGCTTGTCATCAGGCGGTGACGATCCAAGGAGCGGCACCCCGGCGTGATAGTGCCACGACACAAGTGCGAATCCGTCACCGAGGCGTTCGGCCGCGGTCCGAGCGATGGGATGGTCCTCGTCATTGAAGATCCCAGACATAACGAAGATCCAACACATGACAATGAATGCGTCACACCGGATGCGTCGAGAACGAAGGCGACCTCCTGCGCCTTCTCGTCCACATCCGCCTGCCCGCGTCAATCGCGTCCCGAAGCGGCATGCCAAGGGTCCTCCCTTCGCGAATCGAGAGAATTCGACCGATCGCGGCCCTGCGCTGCTGCCCCGTGCCCTGGTCAACAGGCCGCAGTGAAGCCCCCGGGGTGGCCGTGCCTGGTGATGGTCCCGACGCGGCCACCCATGACTTCCTCGAGGACCGACGATAGGTGAGCCTTCAACTAGTAGATCCCGATGGGCGCCGATCAGTCGCAGACGGCGCCCTTCGAGGCCGAGCCCACGAGTCGGGCGTACTTGGCAAGGACTCCGCGCGAGTAGCGCGGCGGTAGCGGGACGAACTCCTGTCGGCGCCGCTGGAGCTCGGTCTCGTCAACGAGTAGGTCCAGAGTCCGCGCGGGGATGTCCACCCGCACTCGATCACCATCGCAGACCAGGCCGATCGGGCCACCATCAACCGCCTCGGGTGCAACGTGTCCCACGCACAGGCCGGTCGTGCCGCCGGAGAACCGTCCGTCCGTTACGAGGAGAACTTCCTTGCCAAGCCCAGCGCCCTTGAGGGCCCCGGTGATCATCAGCATCTCGCGCATCCCCGGGCCTCCCTTGGGGCCCTCGTACCTGACGACCACGACATCGCCAGCCGCGATGGTGCCGTCTGCGAGAGCAGCCATGGCCGCCTCCTCACGATCGAAGACCCGGGCAACCCCCTCAAAGGAGTCGACGGGAACACCCGCGTTCTTGACCACGGCCCCTTCGGGGGCCAAGGACCCGGACAGGATCGTGATCCCGCCGGACGCGGCGAGCGGCGTGGCCCACGGGCGCACCACCCGGCCATCGGGGGCGGGCGGGCGCACGTCCGCGAGGTTTTCCGCGACAGTCCTGCCCGTCACGGTCATGCAGTCGCCATGCAGCAGGCCCTCGTCGAGAAGCATCCGCATCACGACCGGTACGCCCCCGACTCGGTCGAGGTCGAACATCACGTATTCGCCAAAGGGCTTGAGGTCCGCGAGCAACGGGACCCGCTCGCTGATCCGCTGGAATTCATCGAGCTCAAGCTCGAATCCGCACTCATGGGCGATGGCCGGCAGGTGCAGGACGGCATTCGTGGAGCCTCCGAGAGCCATGACAACGGAGATCGCGTTCTCCAGCGAGCGCCTGGTGATGATGTCCCGGGTCGTGATCCCCTGGCGGATCAGTTCCACGACCGCGGCGCCCGCCTGCCGACCCAGTACCGCACGACGTGCATCGACGGCAGGCGGAGACGAGGAGCCCGGCAATGCCATCCCCATCGCCTCCGCGGCACTGGCCATGGTGTTCGCCGTGTACATGCCACCGCAGGTTCCCGCGCTCGGGCATACCGCCCGCTCGATCCGGTCGAGGTCACCGTCCGACATCAGGCCACGGGCATTGGCCCCGACCGCCTCGAATGCGGTGACGATGTTGACCGTGTGCTCGCTGCCATCCTCGAGCCGGACGTGACCGGGAAGCAGGGATCCGGCATACATCAGCACACTCGCCACGTCGATACGAGCAGCCGCCATCAGCATCGCCGGGATGCTCTTGTCGCACCCGGCCAGGGTGACGACCCCATCGAGTCGCTCGGCCTGCATGACGGTCTCGACCGAGTCGGCAATGACCTCTCGGCTGACCAGGGAGAAGTGCATGCCCTCGTGCCCCATCGAGATGACATCGGAGACCGTGATCGTGCCGAACTCCATCGGGAAGCCGCCGGCTGACTGCACCCCCTCGCCGACCGATGCCGCGACGTCGCGAAGTGACATGTTGCACGGGGTGATCGAGTTATAGGAGGAGGCGATGCCAATCTGGGCACGGCTGAAGTCCGCGTCCGTCATGCCCAGGGCTCGCAGCATGCCTCGGTTCGGCGCACGGTCGCGTCCCTCGGTGACCGTGTGACTCCTCGGCTTCATGTCCATGTGACTCCCTCGGCGACAGCGGCGCAGCGGCCACGCGGCACGCGTCCGTACGATACGCAGCGACTCCTGGAAGGCGACCAGCACATGACCATCCCTCGATTCACCACCATCCTCAGCGCCACCGACCTGCAGGATCGGATCGACGACCCCGACACGGTGGTCCTTGACGCCCGTTTCACCCTCGATGACGAGGACTGGGCGCGGCGGACCTTCGCCGAGGGCCACATACCCGGTGCCCAGCAGGCCGACCTCGGCCGCGACCTCGCCGGGCCAATCATCCCCGGGGTCACCGGCCGGCGGCCCTTCCCGGAGGTGGCAGTCTTCGCCCGCCAGCTTGGCGAATGGGGCATCGACGACAACGTCCAGGTGATCGCCTACGACGCCGAGGGTGGGTTGATGGCGGCCTCGCGGCTATGGCTGATGCTGCGCTGGCTCGGCCATGACCAGGTGGCCGTCCTTGACGGCGGTCTCCCCGCCTGGCTCGCCGCAGGCGGGACGCTCAGCACCGAGGATGGCACCCGCCCTCCGCGAACCTTCACTCCGCGGGTGCGGCCGGAAATGCTGGCCGAGGCTGACGAGGTGGACCAGGTACGACGGCTGGAGCCAACCCGCGTCTTTGACTCGCGGGGTGCGGACGGCTACCACGGTCGCGGTCACTACAACGATCCGGTTCGCGGCCACATTGCCCGGGCCGGGCTGGCCGATCGTGCCGAGACCATGGACGCGAGCGGTCACCTACGGCCCGTCGAGGAACTGCGTGACCACTACCGATCGCTCATCGACGAACTGCCGCCATCCGAGGTCA
>JAULZL010000374.1:0-4476 GCA_032117355.1 Candidatus Nanopelagicales bacterium | reverse complement strand
ATCGCCGGTAGTGAGGAGGTCGGCATCCTCTCCGGGACGGGCCGACAGGACTCCCTGGAGTTCCAGTTGCTGGACCCACTCGCGGATCTGCGCCGCGGTGACGCGCTGGTCACCTTCGGTTCCCGATCCGGCCGGCCCTATGCCCCGGGCATCCCCATCGGCGAGGTCGTCGACGCCAGCGGAACGGCGGGGCAGCTGGCACGAATTGCCACCGTGCGCCCCTTTGCCGACGTCTCCACCTTGACCATCGTCGGGGTAGTGGTTCGACCACCGCGGGAGGATCCGCGGGACTCGGTGCTTTCTGTCCGCGAGGGTGCGACTGGCACCGCGGTGATCCCAATTCTGCCGACGCCCTCGCCATCCGTATCGGCCCTCCCCTCGGGTGGGCCATCGGCACCGTCCAGTATTGGGCCGACGGAAGGCATGGCCGAACCAAGTTCGCAAGTCAGCGCGGCCGCCAGCCCGAGTGCAGAGCCAAGTGCATCGCGCACCCCCGAGCAGGAGGCCCCTGCGAGCTTCCTTCCGAAGCCGCAGTGATGACAGATGCTGGGGAGGTCGGCCCATGTGGGTACGCCAGGTAATCCTCTGCGTCAGCGTTGTGCTGGCGATCCTGCTCGTGCAGTTGACCCTGCTCTCCAGACTCGGCCTGCCCGGTGCAACTCCCGACCTGATGGTGGTCGCGGTGGTGGCGATGTCCTTCGCCTATGGTCCGGCGACCGGCGCCTCCTTCGGATTCGGGGCCGGAATGGCATTGGACTTTTCGCCGGCCGTGGACACCACGATTGGGCTGAATGCGCTGGTCTACCTGGCCGTCGGTGCCCTGGTCGGTCCACTCGTCGACCCCCGGGATCGGACGGTGCCCGTCACCCTTGGGGTGGTAGCCCTTGCCTCCGCAGCCTGCCCGCTCGCGATCGCCCTCCTGGAGACGGGCCTGGGCGGCGAGCGGGTGGATTGGGGTCAGATTCCGTTGGTGGTGCTGACCAGCGCGATTTACGGAGTGCTCCTCGCGCCGCTGGTGCTCTCCCTCGTGGGCTGGTTGGTCAAGAGGCTCACTCCGGAGGCCCTGCTGTCGTGACGGGCGCTCGGCATGGCGGGAACCCACCCGGCCGGCTGGGCGTCGTACCGTGGGGTTTGGTTTTCGGGCAGGTGGATCAGCACGTAATCAAGGAGGTCAGTCGCAGATGAGCCAGCGCTCAACCCTTCGGCTGATCATCCTGGGAGTGCTCGTCGGCTCGCTGCTGGCCACCCTGGTTGGCCGACTGTTCTACCTGCAGATCCTCAGCGGGGATCAGTACCGGGCGGCTGCCAAGAGCAACACCCTGCGTGAGGTTGCCTCACCTGCCGTCCGCGGACTCATCCTGGACCAGGCAGGCAGGCCCCTCGTCGCCAATCGGACCTCGTTGGTGGTGACCGTCGACCGAGTCACTCTGCAGCGCGAGGAAGACGGTGGGGCCCAGGTCATCGCGCAACTCGCTGACACTCTGGACCTTCCGGCGGAGGAGATTTCGGATCGGCTCAAGACCTGCGGTGCCGAGGGGGCCAAGCCACCGCCGATCTGCTGGAACGGATCCCCGTACCAGCCAATACCGGTGGCTCGGGACGTCAAGACGACCACTGCTCTGGAGTTGATGGAACGCCGGGTGGAGTTTCCGGGCGTCACTGCGCGCCTCGATGCGATCCGTATCTATCCGGCGCCATTCAACGTCAATGCCGCCCACGTGCTCGGCTACCTCGGCCCGGTTACCGAGGAGCAGCTCACCGTCCAAGGGGACACCAACAAGTTCGACCGGTTGCGGCGTACCGACGTGGTCGGCCGGTCTGGCCTAGAGGCGTCATATGACGATCAATTGCGCGGTAAGCCTTCGGTGACCAGCCTGGAGGTCGATACCTCCGGCCGGGTGACCGCAACCCTCAATGAGCGACCGGCGATCCCGGGTGACTACCTCGTGACCACGATCGACTCGGAACTGCAGGCTGCGGTTGAGGAGCAACTGGTCCTGGCAATCCAGCGCGCCCAGTCGCAGGGCTTCCCTGGCGATTCAGGAGCGGCGGTCGTGGTTGACGTCCGAAATGGCAACGTTCTTGCGATGGCGAGCTACCCGACCTACGACCCGGCCATCTGGGTCGGGGGAGTCACCAAGAAACAGTTCCGCGAGTTGATGGACTCGGACTCACTGTCGTCAAACGCCATCCAGGGTCTCTTCGCCCCCGGTTCGACCTTCAAGGTCATCAGTACGGCGGCCGCGGGCAAGGAGGGTTTCAGCCTCTCGGGGGACTACAAGTGCCCGAACCAGTTGAAGTTGGGCACCCAGGTCTTTCGTAACTTCGAGTCAGCCGCGTACGGGCGCATTTCGCTGTCCCGAGCACTGGAGGTCTCCTGTAACACGGTCTTCTACGGCATTGCCGATCGCATGTGGCTGCAGGCCGGCGGCCCCGATGCGAACAAGAACTCCCCGGATCCAATCGCTGACACGGCGAAGTCCTTCGGACTCGGCGAGCGCACGGGAATCGACCTGCCGGGTGAATCGGGCGGGCGCGTTTCCAGTCGTGAGTTCAAGGTGCAGAACTGGGAGGAGAAGAAGGAGACCTGGTGCAAGAACGCGGTCGACGGGTACCCAGAAACACGCAGGACCGATCCAGCCCTTGCCGACTACTTCACCTCCCTGGACAAGGAGAACTGCGCGGACGGCTTCCGGTGGCGCGAGGGCGATGCTCTCAACGCGGCCATCGGTCAGGGTGACACGGCCGTCACGCCTCTGCAGATGGCGATGGTCTACGCCGCAATCGCCAATGGCGGCAAGGTGTTTCAGCCGCGGGTCGTCAAGGGGATCCTTGCACCCGATGGTCGCCTGGTGGAGGAGTTCAAGCCCGTGGTCAAGGAGCGGGTGGACGCTCCCAAGTCGGTCATCAACTTCCTCAAGCAAGCCCTGCAGGGGGTCACGACGGAAGGCTCTGGCAAGGATCCATTTGAGGGCTTCCCGCTGGACCGCATTCCGGTTGCATCGAAGACCGGATCCGCCCAGGTCACCGGAAACAAGGTCTCGACGTCCTGGTTCGCCTCCTACGCGCCGGCAGATAGCCCCCGGTATGCGGTGGTGATGATGGTGACCCAGGGTGGGACGGGCTCCAAGACCGCCGGCCCAAGCGTCCGGGGTATCTACGAGAAGATCTTTGGCGTTCAGGGTGATGTCATCGATCCGGCGAGCAGCGTGCTGATCGGGGGCGAGCCCCGTAAGCAGTTGCCGCGGGTCCGAGTGGACGGAACCCCGGTCACCCCGCCAGGGGAACGCTCTGGATTCGCAACCAATGAGGGCGTCCAGCCCGCAACCACGCAGCAGGATGGCTGAGGGCACACGTGAGTAGTTACCAGGCAGTTGACGTTACGGCGCGTCCGGTCGCCCCCGACCGGCAGCGAGGAGTCTCCTACTGGCGGGAGCTCGACTGGACGCTGATGGTGGCCGCCCTCGGCGTGACCATCTTTGGATCCATCCTCGTGTGGTCCGCAAGCCGGGCGGACATGGCCTCGGAGAGTGATCCGCAGTCCTACCTCAAGAGGCACCTGATCAACGTGATCGTGGCGCTGGCGCTTGGATCCCTTGCCTCGAGGCTGGACTACCGATGGCTGCGTGCCTACACGCCCGTCCTCTACGCGCTGTCGGTCGTCTCGCTACTCATGGTCTTCCTACCCGGAGTTGGCGCGACGATCGCTGGTGCGCGGGCCTGGATTGACCTGCCGGGCGGGTTCACCCTGCAACCGTCGGAATTCGCCAAGATCGCGGTGATCCTGATGATGGCCGTGATCCTGGCCGAGAAGGGCACCAACGACACCCAGCCCAAGGATCGCGACGTCCTGATTGCCCTCGCGGTTGCCGGTGGGCCGCTGCTGATCATCCTGGCCCAGAACGACACCGGCACGGTGCTGATCCTGGGGTCGGTGGCCCTGTCGATCATCGCGGTGAGCGGGGTACGCACTCGGTGGGTGGTCGGCCTAGTGAGCACCTCAATCCTCGGAATCTTCCTGGCCGTCCAGCTTGGTCTGCTGAAGCAATATCAGGTGGCTCGACTTACCTCCTTCATCAATCCCACCGCGGATGCCGGGAGCGCTACGTACAACTCGACCCAGGCCCGTATCGCCATTGGCGGCGGAGGCTGGCTGGGCTACGGCCTCTTTGAGGGTCCGCAGACCCAGGGCAAGTTCGTGCCGGTCAACGAGAGCGACTTCATCTTCACCGTGGTCGGCGAAGAGCTTGGGTTCATCGGGTCGATCCTGCTGCTGACGCTGCTCGGCGTCATCCTCTGGCGGGCCGTGATGATCGCCATGCGGGCCGATGACCTGTACGGGCGGCTGGTGGCCACCGGCATCGTTGCCTGGCTTGCCTTTCAGATGTTCGAGAACGTGGGGATGAGCCTGGGGATTATGCCGATTACCGGCATCCCGCTGCCC
Source organism: Candidatus Nanopelagicales bacterium (assembly GCA_032117355.1). Lineage (GTDB taxonomy): Bacteria > Actinomycetota > Actinomycetes > S36-B12 > S36-B12 > REEB460. The sequence continues at coordinate 32 of JAULZL010000374.1, read as the reverse complement.
TTCGTCTCGTCGGGAGGAACATCGATGATGGC
>JAULZL010000373.1:0-5003 GCA_032117355.1 Candidatus Nanopelagicales bacterium | reverse complement strand
CAGCACCGCCTACCCTGCGCGGTCGTCCTCGAAGAGCTCGGGGCGAAGAACACGGTGGCCCGCCTGCGGCTCACCGATTCCACCACTCCAGCGGGAGTGACGATGGCCCGATTGACAGGCTCCGAACCGATCCGTTGGGGGCGTACCCGTTCATCCGCAGTGTTCGCGCGCCTGGAGCGATCACTGCAGATGAACGGGTACGTCGATTTGGCAGGGAAGCCTTTGCCGGACGCCGCAACGACCGGAACGTCGATCTCGATCACCCCCTCCGTCGCGTCGATCCCCCTCGGCGCCGCCGACGCGGTCCTCGTCGTCCCCCCTACAACGCGCACGTCAACCGGCTCGCGGCTGCGCTCCCCGACGGGACTCGCGTCGGCACCGTCGAGCGCTTCCAAGGACAGCAAGGCCACGTCGTCATCTACTGATGGACCGCCTATCGGAGAGCCCTGGTGACGCGTCGTGCATATACGTGAGTTGATTCAGCTCACGTGGCACTCTCCCGTCCGCGACTCATGGCCTTCGTCGTGAGCAAGCGGGAAGCGGCCTTGCCACCCGTGGCAACTCCCGAGCAGGCAATACCCGCCAGTCGATTCTTCGGCGCCTTGGCCGGCGATCAGCGCGCTGGACCGGCGGGCGCTGGACGCGCTGGCGATGCGGGACGGGAGGTCGGGGATGCAGTCGGTGGTGGTCGGGTTCGTGGGGCGGACCGCGGACAGCCGTTGACCACGACGCTTCCGCTGCTCATGATCCGCCGCGTGCGATCAATGGAGCCAGGTAGTTTCCGAAGGCTCCCTCGAATCTAACTTCCTCGTTCCTCTATTTCCCCAAGCGCGTCGCTTCGTCGTCTGCGCAGGATGGAACTCACATCGTGGAGTGTCTGGGTATTGAATGGAACAAACCCGGAGCGCCAGTCTGCTTCTACGGGTTTGACTGCTGTAAGGACCGCGTCGAGGGTCGTTTCCGCTGCGGCTCGCTGCAAGCCAATCGACTCGCCGAACTCGAGAAGCCGTTTCCGTGAAAGGCCTTGCTTCTTGCCTCCTACGGGGAGGGCGAGTGTCGAGTCCCCGTATGGCAGCGTCGTGGGGATGTCGTAGGCGGGTGCGACGGACCATTCCCCCTCCCGCTGGATGATCGACAGGTTCTTCGCATGCAGATCACCGTTGCCGGTCAACCAGGCAAAGCAGACCTGCCGGTAGATGTCCCGCAATGCAACGAGGCGGGCCGGACACCTCTGGCTGAGTGCCTCAGCAGCCTTCTCGGAGGAGACGTTGTATTTGTCTGCGGGGTAGATACCGAGGACTTGTGCTGCGTCTTCAACCGGCAAGCGCACGGTTCGCCCATCGGCCTGGCTGGCGCGATCGAAGCGCTCAACGAGCAGACCGGGCCGGCCGATGGAGTCGTGGACGATCGTGGCGCTGGCGGCGGGAAACCTCGCCTTGCGGGCGAGTTGAAGGAAGTAGTGCTCGTTCTTGACGACATGCGGATACTCAGGCGGATCGACTTTAAGAATGTAGCGGCGCCCACGGCTTCGGACCGGGACGGAGATCATGCGTGCCGACGCCTTGTCCTGCACGCCAGCGAGGGCGATCGGATCGATGACGCCAGCTTCTTGGAGAAGGTCCGAGAATCGGACCTCGTCGAAGTTTCGTCGAACCTCGATGAGCGCCTTCGGGTCAAGCAGGTCTGAGCTCTGGGGGATCACTCGTACGTCTCCGACCGTGTCGGCGCCGACGGCCAGGAGCAGGGACAGTTCGTCATCTGCTGATGCCTTGATGGCGCGTCTGAGGCCGGTGAGGCGCCGCCCTTCGGGGAGCAGGCCAGAGAAGAAAGCTGGCAGTGCCCCCGACGGGCGGATGAAGGGCTCGTCAGTCAGGGGAAGTGTCGTGGCGACGGGTTTCCCGTTTCCGGCGAGATATGTGTCGAGATACCGGAACTCGACGCCGTCACGAGTGCGGGTCAGGCGGGCAGCCAGGTCGTCGCCCTTGTAGACGTCTGCTGCCGGTATTGCGGTCAGGTCTGTTGGGGCCGTCATAGGGTGTCTCGGATTCGTGCTCGGAGTTCGAGGCCGACTACTTCCAGGACGGCGAGGACTTTGTCGAGTCTGACGGTCGTCTTGCCGTGCTCGAGGCTCCGGATGAACCGGACTGACGTGCCGGAAAGGTCGGCGAGTTCCTGCTGTCCGAGCTTGAGGGTGGTCCTGCGTTGGCGAATATCCCGGGCGAGCTGGGTGACAGCGACGTGTGATGTGTCCATTGCTGCCTCCTGCTGCTGACGGTGTGCCTCTGATTTGGTCCGAATCTACCGCAAAAACGGTACGATCGTGCCGCTTCCGGCTCTATTGACCCGATTCTAGCGGCCTGACACCATCAATCGGCACGCTCGTGCCGGTAATTGCCCGAAGACCACGCTTCTGACGCCCTCTAGAGGCATACCGGCAAGATTGTGCCGATATGCCAGGCCGAACAGCCATACTTCTTCAGCGCGTAACGGGGCGTTCCTCGTGAGCGCGGCTGACAAGCACCGCAGCGACGCCCGCGTCAACTAGTGGCGCGCGTGGGTCATGAGCTTCGAAATCCGCTCAGCACCCTTCGGGTGACCCTGGAGTTCGCAGAGTCAGCCGACCCCAGCGCAGGCATCCGGGGCGGCATGTCAGCGTCGATGCCCAGCCCTGCGCGATCATGGGCAATGAACGAGCGCTACGAAGCAGCATCTCGAATCTCGTCGACAACGCCATGCGCCACGCACGAACCACGGTCGACGTGCGACTGGAAATCAAGGGTGGAATGGCCCGAATCCTCGTCGACGATGATGGCCAAGGCATCAGGCCCGCTGACTGCAATCGAGTATTCGAGCGATTCGTACGGCTCGATGAGGCACGAGACCGCGATGAAGGCGGCAGCGGTCTCGGGCTTGCCATCGTCCGGGAAGTTGCCCAACTCCACGACGGGCAGGCCTGGGCTGACCCGGGCCCCGGAGGCCACTTCAGCGTCGAGCTTCCCCCGCGGCTGGACAGGCTCAGCACGACCGTGTCGATGTCCGACAACCGGCGCTGCCGCAAGACGGGCGATCACCGGGGCGAACGTGCCCTCCCGATCCCGCGGCACCTCGATCTCCACCGCGCCCGCGGCGTCGGTCAGGACCGTCTTGGACCGCTTGCCGTTGCGGGAGTTGCCCCGGTTGCGGCCCTCCATGGCGTGCTTGTCATAGCCCAGGTGCTCAGCTCATCTCCTCCTCGAGCGCGGTCTCGATGACCAGCTTCGTCACCGACGTCAGCAGCCCGCCCGGACCGGTCAGCGCCATCCCGACGCTCGGGCCTGACGCACCAACTCACGGGCCAGCTCCAGGTCCTGGTCCTGGTCCTGGTCCTGGTCCTGGTCCTGGTCCTGGTCCTCCAACGGCACCGCACCGGCATCGACCGGCAGCCGGGCAAGCAGCCCGCCCGGGTCCACCCGGTCCGCCGACGTGTCCTCGGCCGGCCCTGAACTGGACTTGCTCGAAGGTGGCGACATCACCACCAGTTTCTCGGTCATCACGACCCTTCCCGCCGAGACTCGCCCGGCAGATCAGGCCACTTACACCGTTTCAGCGATAGACCCGTAGGGCCCGTCGAATCGAGACGGCGGGTCAAAGGTCTGTGACAGCTTTGATTCTGAAGCGCTGGGGCTTGACCAGGGCGCCATCCTCGGAGGGGTGTCGCCGCTTTCGAGGATTTCGTCGAGGAGGTACTGCGCGCGGGGTGGAATGGGATACCCGGGACCGAGGCACGTGATGGCGATGTCCAGGGCTTGCTCCACGGAGGAGATCTCGAGAGCGTGAACCAGTAGCTCAAGGTCGCCGCGGTCCTGTTCAACTCGAGCGGCGGCGATCTTCATGGCGAGAAGGTGCTCAAGCCCAGCCGTGCAGACTCGTAGGTGCTCTGATTCGTAGACCACAACTTGCTGGGTGTCCGTGGTGGGCGGGACAAACCCTTTCACTGCATCGTTGAGCCAATCCTCGGGCAGTTCGAATTCCTCAGCGACTTCAGCGGCGGCAGCGCGCACTTCCGTGGTGGGGGCGAACACTGCGTCCAGGTCACGGGTGGTGCGGGCTGCATCGAAGGACAGTGCGATTGCTGCCCCGCCAACGAGGTAGACGTCTGCCGTCGCACCTCGACGGGCAAGTGCTCGATCGAGCGCGTGCATGAGTTCTTCGATGCGCTCGCGCCCGAACGCTGTCATACCCGGGCCAGAGCGGTGTCGGTGATGAACACGCCTCGGATTCGAAACTCCCCCGGTGACTGCGCGAGGGCCCATGCCCTGCCATAGGCGGAGTCGGAGACGAACCACCACGGACGTGCGACACGGTCAGGATCACGGGCCCAGCCGGGCGCTTCCCAGCCGTCGCGATGGGCGAGCCAGCAAGCCAATGCCGCATAAGCGGCATCGAGGCCTGAATGACCGGTCAGCGCCGGCTCGTCAGCGAACACCTTGGCGGCCACCGACACGCCGTCGCGGCGAAGGACCGAGTCGTAGTCATCCAGAAGCTGCAGCACTCCGAAGCGCCACAAGGCCTCGCTGCCCTCACTGCCGGAGTCCACGAGGGCGCGCGCCGACCCGGCGGCGCTGGCGACGAGGACCTGGCTCATAGATTCGAATCTACCGCCAATCCCCGACATTGAACGGTTCCCGAGGCCTGAGCACCTCGCTTGCCGCTCATACGGTGCCGGCCTGACCCCAAATCACGGCTCCGCTGACATCGCTGTCGACTCGGACTACACGGGTGATTATGCGACCTGAAACATGCTCTCCTGTCCCACAGGAGCGACGACACGTCGCGGAGCCCGCATCGAGACAGTCTGCGGCGCAAAGGTGATGAACTCAGTGCGGGTGGACAAATGAGCAAACACCCTTGCCTTGGCATCTCCGAACACCAGAACTACCGAGGGGGACAACCTCTCGACCATCGCCGACAGGCCTCGTTCGAACAGTTGCGTCCGGGGGTCTTGCTCGTCCTCAGGGGGTGCA
>JAULZL010000372.1:0-8908 GCA_032117355.1 Candidatus Nanopelagicales bacterium | reverse complement strand
AACCCAGTGGAAGGTCAAGCACCATCGAACAGCCGATGTGGTGGTCGCGGGGATGCGGACGAAGCAAGCAGCGAGCGGGGAGACCGTCGTTGCATCACTCCTCCTAGGCATCCATGACGAGGATGGACACCTGCACTACGTCGGAGGTGCGTCATCGTTCACGGCAGAACGACGCAGGTCCCTCATTGCCGATCTTCACCCCTGCTCAGTACCTGAGGGGGCGCTGCATCCATGGCTAGGCTCGAACAGCGGCGCGCGAGTACCAGGCCTGGCGAGCCGCTGGGGTGGTCCCAAGTCGTGGACGCCGCTCATCCCGAAACTCGTGGCTGAGGTCGCCTACGACCAGATGGAGGGCCTGCGGTTCCGCCATGGCGTCAACCTCCTTCGATGGCGGCCAGACCGGTCACCGCAGTCCTGCACTTTTTCCCAGCTTGAGTCACCCGCGGAGACCCACATCGAGGCCCTGTTTCAGTCCACCTGACGGGCGCGACTGGGCTGAACGCGGGTGGGCTCGCCGGGCATCTTGGGGAAGTCTGGCGGGTAGGGCAGTTCAGGAAGGCCCATCGTCACATCGCGATTCCAGCGCTCGAGCGCCTCGTCGAGGCGAACGGACTGACCAGCCATCCCTGACCAGGGATCGGGCCTCGTCCGGCAAAGATCGGGCACGGTGCGAACGGTGAAATCGCCAGGTTCGCAGGAGTCCAACTCGTCCCAGGTAACCGGCATCGAGACCGTGGCGGCAGCGTTGGCTCGAATTGAGTAGGCCGAGGCCATGGTGCGATCCTGAGCTGCCTGGTTGAAGTCAACGAACACTCGCGGCCCGCGATCCTCCTTCCACCACGAGGTGGTGATCAGGGTTGGATCCAAGCGCTCTAGTTCCCGTCCAATGGCAATCGCCGCATGACGCACTTCGACGAATGACCACTGTGGCTCGATAGGTACGTACACGTGGACGCCACGACCGCCACTCGTCTTGCAGAAGGCCGGCCAGTCCCACTCGCGAAGCAATTCGCGTGCCATGGCGGCCACGCGCACCGCATCGCTAAAGCCCGTTCCGGGCGACGGATCGAAGTCCAGTCGAAGTTGATCGGGACGGTCCATGACGGGAGCGCTGCACGGCCACGGGTGAAAGGTCACCGTGTTCATCTGCGCGGCCCAAACAATGGCGGCAGGGTTCATCGGGGCGATCATGGTCCCCGGTCGGCCGCTGGGGAAACGAATAACCTCGGAGTTCACGAAGGACGGCACCGCTTTCGGACGATGCTTCTGGTAGAAGGACTGCCTTCCTTCGAAGACGCCGTCGGGCCATCGTTCAAGGGCCGTCGGCCGAGCGTGCAGATGCTTGATCATCCGGTCGGCGACATCGCAGTAGTAGTCGATGACGTCGGACTTCGTGAGCCCAGGGAAGAATGGCTTTTCGGGACTGGTGATCCGGACTTGATGTCCGGCAACCTCCACGACACGCGGCGTCCCGTCCATCACGCGACCGTATCTGAGTTCGTGCCCACCGCCCCGGATTGCATCACAATTCAATGCCCGCGAGGACCGTCATGCAACGGATCACACCCGATAGGGTCCGCACGTGTCCACCATGACCCTCGTCTTCATCATCATTGCCGTGTGCCTCGCCGCCTTTGGGGGCGCCTTCGTGGCCCTGGGGCTATCGAACGAGCGCGCTTACTGGTCGCAGCGTGATCCGTCAGGCGACCCCCGTACCGATGCGACGCCGCTTTCGGCGATCGTCGCCCGGGCCGGTCACTTCGCGGCGGGCGAGTATCGCGCTCCCCTGCGCGTGGCCGCCATCGGCGTTCTCATGTGCTACCTCGCCATCGCGTTTGCGGTCATTGGTTTGATCACCGAAGTGGTCTAGGACGCGTTCGCTGGCTGCCGCAAGCAACCACTACGTCACGCGAACATTGCGATTCGTGGTGAGCGTCTTGCCGGTTTTGGTGTCGATGAACTGCACGATCAGGGTGTACTTGCCCTTGGCGACACGGCCGGAGATCCTTGTCTGAGAAGTCCCAGAGCCATTGACCACGCTCACGCTGGCAAAGGTCTGCGCGGTCTTGGGCTTCTTCTTGCGCGTTACTAGGCGGACACTCGCCGTGCCCGTGGCCGAAGGACTCACCGTGACCGAAACGGCATAGGACGCGCCCTGGGGGGCTTTCTTGGCAGAAGTGACGATAAGCGTCGAGGTTGCCGGGTTCGGGGTGGCAGTCGGGCTCGGGGTGGGTGTCGCGGTCGATGAGGGGCTTGGCGTCGGCGAAACCGTTGCCGAGCCTTTCAGTGCGACGGCGGCCGATCTCACCACGTAACTCGCCAGGATCGAGCTCGGCCCGGTAGCGGTCGTCACCACATCTGAGACCACGAGGTACTTGCCCGTGGCGTCCGCCGGAATGGTGAACACAATCGCGGTCTGGTCCGAGACACCCGCCACGTTCGTCAGGACGGTCAGGCTCGTGCAGCCTGCTGAGGACGCTACAAAATCCTTGCTGGAGGTCTGACCGGCAGAGGAACTGGTGCAGGCCCAGGCCGAAGCCTCGCGGATTCGGAAGTTCGAGGACGCGGGAATCGTCCACTTCTTGAGCACGGCAGTGCCGTTGGTTCCGGGTGACTGCGATGAGCCGATGTCTGGCTGGGCGCCGGTCGGGCTCTGCCCGATGACGGACACGTCCTTCGACGGATCGCTCGTGACGACGCGCGAGGTATCCCCCGCGCCGGACGGGGTCACCGTCAGCACAAAACGCAGGTACCGGCCGACGTCATCGACGTTCGGAACGTAGGTTCGGATGATTCCGCTTGGATTGCCCGTCTGCGAGGGGACGGAATCCTCTGTGTTGCAGTTCACCTCGGTGGCTCCCCGGCTGGGGCACGACAGCCACTTGTAGCTGTACGTTCCCGGCCCTGAGGTTCCGCTGAAGTCCACCGTGCCAATCTGCGCCTTGACATCCGTTCCGATGATGGCGGTGGTCCCGCCGGATGCATCAGGTGAGAGCAGAGTGCCGGATCCAAGGGCCGACCACGTCGACGGCAGGCTCGGTAGAAGGAAACTGGGAGCAGGAACGGTAGGGGTGCCCGCTCGGGCATCCGGAACGATCATCACGGCCGAGATCGCCACGGCTAGAGCCGCTAGGCACCTGACCGCACCTCGTGCAGTGTGTCCCATGTCATCCTCCTGAAGCCTGTTGAAGCGTAGGGCCGCCGCATCCCGGACCCACGGAATGACTGCCCCGTGTCGCACCTTGCATACTTGGTCTGGGCGCAATCGGGGAGGAACGTGGCAAAGTCACCTGGGAAGGGCTCCGGGGATCGCCCGATCGCAAATCCGACGAGAAGCGGACGCGTACCGCGCGCAGTCTACGAAGCCGAGCTCTATCGGCTCCAGGCCCAGCTCGTGACCATGCAGGAGTGGATCAAGGATTCTGGCCAACGTCTCCTCGTCATCTTTGAGGGCCGTGACGCGGCTGGCAAAGGTTCGGCGATCAAGCGAATGACGGAGTACCTGAATCCCCGCGTCGTTCGAATCGTCGCGCTGCCGGCCCCGACCGAACGAGAACGAACCCAGTGGTACTTCCAGCGGTACGTGTCAGCCCTGCCATCCGCCGGCGAGATCCGCCTCTTCGATCGCTCCTGGTACAACCGTGCCGGGGTCGAACGCGTCATGGGATTCTGCACACCGGACGAGTACCGGAGATTTCTTCACCAGGCACCGATCTTCGAGCGACTCCTGGTCGAGGACGGCATCATGCTCCGCAAGTACTGGTTCAGTGTGAGCGACGAGGAGCAGGAGAAGCGATTCCGCGCTCGGCTTGACGATCCGATGCGGCGATGGAAGTTATCGCCGATGGACCTGGAGTCGATCACCCGGTGGGAGCACTACTCGCGCGCGAAGGACGAGATGCTGATCCACACCGACATACCGGAGGCGCCATGGTTCGTTGTGGAGGCCGATGACAAGAGGCGGGCCCGCCTCAACATGATGCACCACCTACTGAGCAGCATCCCCTTCTCTGAGGTTGGTGGGCCTCCCCTATCGCTGCCGAAACGACCCCCGGCAATGGGCTATCAGCGCCCACCTCGCGAACTGAGCCGCTACGTGCCCGATCACGCCGCAACCCTGGTTGTCGGTGAAACCTCGATCTAGTCCGCTCACGCACCGAGATCCGCCGCGCCAAGACCGAACGCTTCTGCGTGCTGAGGGCACCCCCTATCACCTTCGTGCAGCCTTCCCCCGGACACGGCTATCTGCTTCTTCCTGACCCCGTCGAGAACGAGATGCTTGCCGCGGCGAGCGGCAGTTTCGCGGCAAGCCATGCCGGAAGCCCACGCTGGGCTCAACCCGCGCAGGAGCCTGACTCAGCCGACTCCGGAATAGCCGGAATCACTCACGCGTCGGCGAGATACGTGAGTGATTCCGAGTCGGGCTGACAGGAGTTGAAACTGCGACTCCGTGCACCCGGTACCGTGCGTCCTGTTTCTATGCGGCCTTTCATGTTCGCAAATTGAGGCGATGCTTACGCGATGGTTGGCGCGTATTCGTAGGCCGTTGCGACCTACTGCACTCGTAACTGCCCAACAAGAGCTTGAAGCCCGTCGCCGAGTGACGCGGCGGATACCTAGGCAGTCGGTGCCAGGGACGAGGTGACCCTCACTAAGGAGCGACGAGCGCGGAGACCACATGAGCCGGGGCGCCAACTCACCACACGGCGAGGATGCTTGCGCCCGTTCGCTGACCATCTACGGCCCTGCCGGTCAAGCCGGCTTCTCGACGGTGGTGCGCCATAGCAGAACATTGTCGACCTTGAGGTCCGCTCCCCAGATCAAGGACGCCGATGGATCCCAGGCGATCTCGTCGTATCCGAGTTTCGGCTTCACCTCCTCGGCCGAGTACACCGTTGCATTCGACCACGACGAGTCATCGAACGAGGCTTTCTGCCACCCGTTCGGCTCTTCCAATGCACTGCTCCCGCAGTCGGTCAGCGGGTCGGAAGACGTCACGCAGTCGACGTTGGCGGGAGCCCTCTGGATGGTGAGCCCCTTCCAGACTGGCGACGTGGCGGCCACGACCTTCCCGGATTCCTTTTCGCGCACCTGCATGATGAAGCCGCCATCGCCGATCTGCTGCTTGTCGGTGCCGATGTACTCCAGACCGCTCGCGTTCTCCATGAAGTCCTTGGTGACGACCGCAAGGATGAGCGGGTACGTGGCAGTGAACTCGACAGATTGAGCGTTGAAGGATCTCTCCTGCGTGATGGGCTCGAAGTCCTCCGCGATCTGTGCACCGTTTGCCGTCAAGGAGAACCAGTTGTCGACCCAGATGTCGGCGACGAAGACCGTCCCCTCCCCACTCAGGGTGGACGAGGGCGTGGCCGTGCTCGTGCTGCTGTTCCCGCCGCTCGAGGAGCATCCCGCGACCAGCATCGCTACGAGCGACGCAACACCAAGACTGACTACCGCTGCGCGGCCCATGGGGTTCTCCGCTTCTCTCAGGTGGCATCGGACTCACTCAACATAGACACACGGAAGAAGTCCGACAACGTACCCGGCTTGCCCCGATCCGTACCTTCGCGAGTCAAGGGGGGTCCCTACGGAGGTCAATCTTGGCCGACATGGCGCAAGAACTGGCGCACTCGACGCCGGAACAGACGGAATCCCCCACGCGTCGGCGAGATGCGTGGGGGATTCCGAGTCGGGCTGACAGGATTTGAACCTGCGACCCCTTGACCCCCAGTCAAGTGCGCTACCAAGCTGCGCTACAGCCCGTGTGCGATGTCGTCATTAAGGCCATGTGTACAGCCCCCACGAAACGCGACTCCAGAAGTCTAGTCGGCACACGAGCATGCCCTGAGCAGCACCCCGAAGATCAGGACGCCTACGAGCGGCGTGAACGCTTCTCGCGGACTCGCATCACGATTCGAATAGGCGTGCCCGCGAAACCGAACTCCTCGCGAAGCCGGCGTTCGATGAATCGCCGGTAGCCAGCCTCGAGGAATCCGGTCGTGAACAGGGCAAAGGTGGGCGGGCCAGAGGAGACCTGAGCCGCGAACAGGATTCGTGGCTGACGGCCACCACGAAGTGGATGCGGATTCGACTGGCTCAGTTCTGCGACGAACTGGTTCAGCCGACCGGTCGACACGCGCATCTGCCAGCCCTCCAGGGCCGTCCGGAGCGCGGGCGCAAGACGATCAACATGGCGCCTGGTGCGAGCCGAGACATTGACGCGAGGCGCCCAGGGAACCTGGACGAGGTCTCGTTCAATCTCGCGACCGAGATAGTGACGGCGCTCCTCGTCGGTGAGGTCCCACTTGTTGAACGCGAGGACGAGGGCACGCCCGGCTTCGATGACCATCGAGATGATTCGGACATCCTGCTCGCTCATGGGCTCTGAGGCATCGACTAGGACGATCGCCACTTCGGCGCGATCGAGTGCCGACTGGGTCCGCAGGGTGGCGTAGTACTCGTGGCCGCTTGCCTCTTTGACCCGACGGCGGATCCCGGCAGTATCGACGAACCACCACCACTCGCCATCAAGGTCGATCAGTTCATCGACGGGGTCCACCGTCGTCCCCGCGACCGCGTCAACGACCACGCGATCCGCACCGGCGAGGGCATTCAGCAGGGATGACTTGCCGACGTTCGGCTTGCCCAGCAGCGCGACCCTCCTGGGGCCACCTGACCGTGCAATGCCCTGACCCTCCTCGGGCAGCGCCGCGACGATTGCATCGAGCAGATCACCGGATCCGCGGCCATGAAGTGCCGAGACTGTGTGGGGCTCGCCGAGGCCGAGGGACCACAGGGAGGCCGCCTCGAGTTCTGCTACCGGGCCATCCACCTTGTTCGCGACAAGGAGGACGGGCTTGCCGCACTTGCGCAGCACCTTCACGACCGCCTCGTCGGCGTCGGTCGGGCCCACGCTCGCGTCAACGATGAAGGCAACGGCATCCGCCTCAGCGATCGCACGTTCGGCCTGGGCCGCCACCTGGGCACCCATCCCCCGCGCCTTGCGGTCCCAGCCGCCGGTATCGATCAGCATGAACTTCTTGCCGTTCCACTCCGCTTCGTAGCTGACGCGGTCGCGGGTCACGCCAGGGATGTCCTCGACGACGGCCTCGCGCCGACCGATGATTCGGTTCACCAGGGTCGACTTGCCGACATTGGGTCGGCCAACGACGGCCAGGACAGGCAGCCCAGCACTCCCTGAAGTCGTTAGGTCATCGAGCTCCGCGTCGAAGTCGCCGAACTCGGCCCGGGCCGCAGCAAGGGCTCGCTCCAGAGCCGGGCCCTCCTCGTCAAGGCCCGACTCTTCGATTTCCGCGCCATCCAGCGCACCCTCGTCAAGGCCGGCGCCCGTGGTCGAAGTCGCGGAGTCATCGTCGCCGATAGGGACCCAGATCTCACTCATCGGGACACCCCCGCTGACGCTTGGCGGACGAGCGCACACACTTCGTCGATCACCTGGCCAAGGGTCAAGTCGGTGGTGTCCAGCATTTGAGCACCTTCGGCCTGGAGCATGGGTGACGTTGCCCGGCTGGCATCCTTCTCGTCTCGCTGGACGAGGGACGCTTCAACCTGAGTGATCGTGGCTCCACCACCGGGCTGCTCCCCTGCGCGACGACGGGCCCGCTCGATGGGGTCGGCGGTCAGAAACACCTTGAGATCAGCATCAGGTAACACGACCGAACCGATATCACGGCCTTCCAGGACGATCCCCTGCCCCGCATTGATGGCCGCTGCCGCCTGCATCCGCTGCAACTCCACCAGCCTGGTGCGGACAAGCGGGACCGCACTCACGGCACTGACGGCAGCAGTCACATCGGCATCTCTGATCGGACCGGCAACGTCGACTCCATCCACGCAAATCGTCGGGGCCGATGGATCTGTCCCGCTCTCGATGATCGGGCTGCCGGCGAACTGCGCCACCCGCTCTGCGTCATCCGGCGATATGCCGGCCTGCAGGACAGCCCAGGTCATCGCCCGGTACATCGCTCCGGTGTCCAGGTAGCGCAAGCCCAGCGCCTGAGCGACCCCTCGGCACACGCTGGACTTCCCCGACCCAGCCGGACCGTCGACCGCAACCACCACTGCTCCCACGAACCGAGAGCCTATGCCCCCGCGACCGTCTCACTTCGCAGGTCGAAGCCCCTCTCGCGCAGGGCTGAACTGAGGGGCACTGCATACTCGTGCCGCACCGACAGCTCAACCAGGCCGCTGGGTCGCCCGAGAACATGCTCGATGCGCACATCCTCGAGATTGATGCCGACCTCGCCTGCCGCAACGAAGAGCCGGGCGAGTTCCCCCGGTCGGTCCTCCACCATGACGGCAACCTCGGCGAACTCCAAGGCATCCGCCCCGTGCTTGCCCGGAATGCGGGCGCGCCCCGCTGAGCCGGTCTCCAGGGTTCGCGTTATTGCCGACACACCCTCGGGTACTCCGTGATCGGCGGCCTCAAGCCCCTGAAGGGTGGTCGACAGGGTTTGGATGACGCCGGCGAGCACGTCAGCCACGGGTCGGGCATTCGCGGCAAGGATGTCCGTCCACAAGGAACTATCCGACCCGGCGATGCGAGTGGTGTCGCGCAACCCCTGGCCGCAGATTCGGACGAAATCCTCGCGAGCACCAAGCAACTGGGCGGCGAGGGAACTTGCCACCAGTTGAGGAGCGTGGGACACCAGCGCAACAGCCTGGTCGTGCTCGTGGGGGGACATCAACATCGGGTAAGCCCCGCAGGTGACGGCCAACTGGCGGGTAACCTCCAGGTGGGCGGCACCCGTTTGCGGCGTGGGCGTGAGGATCCACCACCGGTTGTCCATCAGGTCAGACCGAGCCCCCGCAGCACCGGATACCTCACGACCGGCCATCGGGTGACCTCCGACCACCCTGGTCATATCGGCCCCGTGCGCTTGTGCCT
>JAULZL010000371.1:0-4181 GCA_032117355.1 Candidatus Nanopelagicales bacterium | reverse complement strand
AAGCCCCCCCCAAGATTAGATCTCCCTGGGGACTTGATCCCCCTGAAGGGCCGTCGAAGACTACGACGTTGATAGGCCGGGTGTGTAAGCACAGCAATGTGTTCAGCTAACCGGTACTAATTGCCCGTGAGGCTTGACCATATAACACCCAAGGAGCCTGAGGCTCCGTGGATGCGACACATGTGTTTCCACAAACCAGATCATCTCGCGCTGCATCGCGATCAGCGGCGCGGGGAAACAGTTTGCCTGGCGGTTATAGCGAGCGGGAACCACCCGATCCCATTCCGAACTCGGAAGTGAAAACGCTCTGCGCCGATGGTAGTGTGGCCTCATAGCCATGTGAGAGTAGGTCACTGCCAGGCTTCTCAATTCAGGACCCCCCGGTCGCAAGGCCGGGGGGTTTTGTCTGACTGAACCCGGGAGAGCGAATGGGTCGCTATCGCGGATTGCCCGAACTGATCGGCTCCCCGACCCGCCGCATGGGCGTCCTGGTCGTGAACCTCGGCACGCCCTCGCGTCCGTCGTATGGGCCGGTCAGGCGCTACCTCGGCCAGTTCCTGCGCGATCGCCGAGTCATCGAGCTGTGCCCTTACGCCTGGTGGCCGATCCTGTTCGGTCCCATCCTGACTTTCCGCCCCTTTCGTTCTGCCGCGGCCTACGAGGACATCTGGACCGAGCACGGATCGCCGCTGCTGGTCTACACAGAGGGCCTCACCCGCAAGCTGGCGGCCCGACTGGAGGAACACCTCGGCGACGATGTGCGGGTGACCTTCGCCATGACCTACGGCGAGCCTTCCGCAAAGCGGGCCATCGATACCCTGTTCCGCGAGGGCGTCGACCGCCTGCTGGTGTTACCGCTCTACCCGCAGTATTCGGGCACCACCACCGGCGCCGTGTTCGACGCGGTGACACGCGTGCTGCAGCGCTGGCGCGCGGTACCGGCGCTTCGGTTCATCAACGATTACCACGCGGAACCCACTTACGTCGCCGCGGTGGCGGATCGGGTGGAACGCTCCTGGCGGGAGGCTGGCCAGCGCTCACACCTGCTGTTCTCCTATCACGGTATCCCGGTGAAGTATGTCGACAAGGGCGATCCCTATCGATACCAGGTGGAACGGATGTCCGAATTGGTAGCAGCCAAGCTGGGGTTGGGTCCAGAGGACTGGTCCATCAGCTTCCAGTCGAGTTTCGGCCCCGTCGAGTGGCTGCAGCCTTTCACCGACCAGAAACTCCAGGAACTCCTGAACCGGGGGATACGCGACGTCACGGTGACCGCGCCGTCGTTCGCCGTCGACTGCCTGGAGACGCTGGAGGAAATCGGCTTCGAGTATCGCGAGACGTACCTGAACAAGGGTGGGCAGTCATTCATCCTGGTGCCGGCCCTCAATGACGACGACATCCACGCCGCCGCCCTGACCGACATCGTGCGGCGCAACCTGAGTGGATGGTCGCGCTGACGCCAAACGAAATCAGGCAACTACACAGGTTTCTTCACTGAGGCATTAAATAACTGTTGCGCGCACGCATCAACTAGACAGGCCGTGACCGCCCGTCCGCGGGCGTCAAGTGGCTCTGACGCAGGAGCGGGCATTGAAACACTGCTTTTCAAAGCACCTAAACCTTGCTGTAACATTCCTGCGGTGCAATAGCGTCAGCTGGCGATGAATGTCGCCGGCCCACCACAGCGTATCGGGAGATGTCAAGATGAAGCTTCGTCGCCGCTCCAATCGGCTTGCCCTGGCCGTTTCCTCCATCCTCGCTGCCCCTGCTGCATTGAGCGGCCTTGGCATCAGCGCGGGCTTGCTGTTCGCCTCCACGGCGGATGCGCAGGAAACCTCCACCCAGATCAGCGGCAGCGTGACCGATGCCAGCGGCAATGCCCTAGCCGGTGCGCGTGTGACTATCCTGCACGTTCCCTCTGGCACGACCTCCACGGCCTCGACCAGTGCCAGTGGCCAGTTCTCCGCCTCAGGGCTCCGCGTCGGTGGCCCCTACACGGTGACCGCGAACGCCGAAGGCTTCCAGGGTGCTGCGATCGAGAACCTCTACACGGAGCTTGGTCGCCGTGCGAGCCTGTCGCTGGTGCTGTCACCCCGGGCCGAGCTGGCCGAGGTGGAGGTGACGGCTTCCGGCATGGGCGTGACTGCACTCGGCGTCAGCAGCGAATTCAGCGCTGAGACCATCGCCAGTGCCCCGAGCATCAATCGTGATCTGAAGGGCACGCTGCGCATCGACCCGAAGGCCTGGATCGACTCGACCAACTCCGACGCGCTGGAAGTGGCTGGCGTCAATAACCGCTACAACAGCATCACCATCGACGGTGTCCGCCAGAGCGACGATTTCGGCCTGAACAACAACGGTTATCCCACCCAGCGTTCGCCGATTTCCATCGATGCCGTGGAAGCCTTGTCCCTGCAGACGGCGCCGTTCGACGTGCAGTACTCCAGCTTCCGCGGCTCGACCATCAACGTCGTGACCAAGTCGGGCACCAACGAGTTCGACGGCTCGGCGTTCTACTACACCTACGACGACAGCCTGGTGGGCGACAAGAGCAAGGACCGCAAGTTCGACTTCGCCTTCGAGGAGGAGAAGTTCGGCGGTACCCTGCGTGGCCCGATCATCAAGGACAAGCTGTTCTTCTCGCTGTCCTACGAGAAGCTGGAGCGTGAGGCGCCGCAGGATTTCGGCCCGACCGGTTCGGGAGCCGCCATCGAGGTGCCCGGCATCACCCAGGCCGAATACGACCAGATCGTGCAGATCACCCGCGACGTCTACGGCTACGACCCCGGCGATCGCCTCTCCAGCCTCCCGGAAGAGGACGAGAAGATCTTCGCCAAGATCGACTGGAACATCTCCGACACCCAGCGCGCGTCGCTGTCCTACCAGCGCACCGAGGGCAACGAGATCATCCAGACCAACAACAGCGCATCGTTCCGCGACATCTCCACCCCGTCGGACTGGTACAACCGGGCCATCCTGCTGGAGTCCTACTCGCTGCAGCTGTTCTCGGACTGGAATGACTGGATCTCCAGCGAGTTGAAACTTGCCCGCAAGGAGGTGGAGACCATCCAGGCGGCCCTCGGCGGTACCGACTTTGCCAACTTCCGCATCACCACCCCGAGCGGCGGCGAGGTCTTCGTTGGCCCCGACGTGTTCCGTCAGGCCAACGAACTCACCAACGATCTCGACCAGATCAAGTTGAAGGTGAACTTCCAGTTGGCCGATCACACCGTGTCGGTGGGCTATGAGCGCGAGTCGCTGGATATCTTCAACCTGTTCGTTCCGCGCAGCACTGGTGAGTACTACTTCACCAGCATCGAGAACTACCAGAACCGGGTGTCCTCGCGACTCGACTACGCGAATGCCTTCACCAACAACCCGGCGGACGGTGCCGCCAATTTTGCCTATGACGTGGATTCGCTCTACATCCAGGATCGCTGGCAGATCACTCCGGATTTCGAGCTGCAGGCGGGCCTGCGCTACGAGTGGTACTCCTCTGGCGACAAGCCGCTGCTGAACGAGAACTTCCTCGATCGTTACGGCTTCGCCAACACCGAGACCCTGGACGGCCGCGACCTGTTCATGCCACGCCTGGGCTTCAACTGGCGCCTGGATGAGGCCACCATCGTGCGTGGCGGCGTGGGCCTCTTCGGTGGCGGTACGCCTAACGTCTGGGTGTCCAACTCCTTCTCCAACGACGGCGTGACGGTCGTTTCGCAACGCATCAATGGTGTGACCAATGTCGACGGCTTCAACATCCCGCAGTCGGTGCTGGATGCCAACACCCTGCTGCGCGGCGACGGACCGGTCAATGCGCTGTTCCCGGACTTCGAAGTGCCGTCGCAGTGGAAGTTCAACCTGGGCCTGGAGCACACCTTTGCCAACGATTGGCGGGTGAGCGCCGACCTCATCCACTCTCGGGCCGAGAACGAGGTGGTTTGGCAGGACATCAACCTGAGCCAGGTGGGCACGGCGCCGGATGGCCGTCCGATCTACACCAGCGTGCGCTCGGGCATCCAGGATATCGTGCTCGGTAACACCAAGCAGGGACGTTCCACCATCTTCACCCTGGATCTGGAGAAGATGATCTTGAGGTGCCTGCTCTCAACGATATTCTTGAGATTAAGAGATACTTCTGCCCAAGCACCCAGCACCAATCCTCCATTTCACCCAAATCATCA
>JAULZL010000370.1:0-2355 GCA_032117355.1 Candidatus Nanopelagicales bacterium | reverse complement strand
TCCTCTAGGCGGCGAGCCAGGGCCTCGAACTTGCGCACCTCCCCTTGCAGGAAGGAGAGCCGCGAGGTGATCTTCTGGGCGGCGTCCGGGTCGTCCCAGAGGTTGGGCACGGAGGCCTGCGCTTCAAGATCCGCGATTGACGCCTTCATAGTGGGCAGGTCGAGGACGGCCTCCACGCTCGCCATCGTCCCCGACAGGGCAGCAATTCGCTCATTGGCTTCGAGGAGAGTCATGATGGATCAGCCTATGCCGCCCGCGAGCTCACCCGACCAGCCGGTTCAGGTCACCTGGTGCCCTTCAGTGGGCTCTAACCCCTTCCGTCGATCACAGCCTGCGGGGCTCGAGTGCGGGTGGTTGAAGAGTCCACGCCACGTGCGGGACTGGCTGGTCTGGTCATCTATGTCGCACCAGGACCATGTCGGGCCGACTTCTAGATGCTGCCCACCATCAAGGTGACTTCGATTCCCGCCTGCCTGCTCATGTCTATGAGGTCGTCGCGTTCCTGGTTCTCCCCGAAGAGGGCATGTGGACCGATGGTGAACTGCGGGTACTCGCGACGGATGAGCAGGTATGCCTTGTCCTGGTTGAATCGGCTGCTCATCCAGACGAATCCATCAATGGCGTCATGGTCGTCGCACAGTGCTTGCGCGAAGGCCCTCGTATGCGGATAGCAGTCTGCGTGAGTGTCGGTGAGGTTGATCGGACGAAGGCCCAGCAGCCTCAGTCCTGGGTCGTGCAGTTCGACCAGTCTGAGGCTGGTCGACGTTCTCAGGGTGCCCACCGGACGGGCATTGACCCGTTCGAGTGGGACTCTTCCCCCGTGCAGAGGCAGGCCGCGCCACACCGTCTCCGCTACGGCCGCGCGCTTCGACTCGGCGGCATAGATGACGCCAACGGGCTGATGGTCGCTCAGCAGGGGCGAGAAGCGGTATTGAACGTCTGGGCGCGAGTTGTATGAAGCGAACGGGAAGCCGTCGTGGCCAACGTGCCAAAGCTCGAGTCCTGCGGGTACGTGAACAATGGCGGGTTCCAGCGGGCGATCCCTCTGCTTGACGTCGACGACGTCCCGGCACGGATCCGGAAACATCACGACACAGCATCCTGATGCGCCGCGTTTCGCACCCGGTCCGCGTAGGCGGGATCCGCCCAGACGTCTGCCGGTGCGGAATCAGCGAGCCATCCTGACGGCGACGCTGCCCAGATCACGATGGACAGGTCGCTCCAGCCCGCGGTGCGAAACTCCGTGAGAACGTCTTCCACGACGGGGATGACGGCGCCATCGGCGGTGAACTGGAAGTCGGGGAACTCGTAGCGCTTGCTGCCACGCCGTACTGCGATCAGTCGCCCTGCCTTCATGAGGTCGTTCGCTGCCCCGGCCTTGTTCTTGGCCCTTGAGCCGACGCGGGTCGCCACGTCACTTGACGACAGCGTGCCGTAGCGCTCCACGACTTCACGCCAGGCGGCAAGTGTGCTGTTGGCGGCGTGAACCGTCTGGGGTGACTGACGTTCCCCAATTGCTCCTAGCGCGAGGACCACTTCGCAGTCCGCCGAGGCCTGGGCGCCGATCCGAGCCATGGCACGCACAGCCGGACCCAAGTTTTCCTTCGAAAGAAGTGTGATCAGGGCGGAGCCGGAAAGGCTGGCCAGCATCCCTGGCATGACGCTTGCCCACTGCTCAATCGTGATCTGCATTCCAAGCGGGGCGTCCCCCGAGTCGCCCTCTCCATGGAGTTCTTCCAGGTCTTCTGCGAAAAGTGCTTCGTTGGGGCGCTTGGCGTCAACCAGGGCGAACCTCGCACCCGACGGTGGCGTCATGCGAACGAGCTGTCGGACCGACACGGCCCCTCCTCTGTTTCCGATATTAGTACAACAATATCGATTTAATCGGAGAATTCGGAGCAGCGCCCAGTTCCATCGCTGCCGCGAACGCAGACCCGACGAGGCATCTGCAATCCAGGTGACCCCGCCGGCCAGGGACGTCCTGGCAGTAGGCGTCGTAGATTCATCAGACATCCGCCCGGTCCCCTCACCCCGTTGGCCGATAGTCCAGTCGAGCAGTGGACTCCACCCGGACGGTCTCATCGCGCAGCCCATCGAAGAAGGGCAGTCGAAGGGGTGCGCTGAGGGAGACGCGCACCGTCACCCCGTCGGTCGTGATGCCGTCCACACTCAGGTCAGGGATATCGCCGACACCCTGCAAGTGAGCGCGTGCAGCGGCAACCACGAGAGCGGGATTCAGCCGGGTGCCGACCGAGGCGCCACGTGCGTAGTACGCATCCAGGTCGACCGCCTGAGCACCGGCGAGTGCAGCCGAGTCAGCAACCGAGAACAGGTGGCGCCGCTGAAGGAAGGCGG
>JAULZL010000369.1:0-28484 GCA_032117355.1 Candidatus Nanopelagicales bacterium | reverse complement strand
TGAGATCGACCTGGCCGGCCGCATTGACGGGTAGCCAGTCGATGGTGGCTCCTTCATGGGCGCTCAGCCACTCGACCGGGTCGAGAACCGCGTGGTGCTCGACGGAGGAAGCGAGGATCCGCGTGCACAGGGGCGACTGCGCCCGTCGCATCCAGAACAGTCCCTTGACTGCGAGGTTGTCGGCCTCCGTCCCACCGCCGGTGAACACCACCGCACTTGGCCGGGTTCGCAGGTCCGCGGCAATGGACTCCCGGGCCTCCTCGACGACCTGCCTGCTGGCGCGGCCGGAAGCATGAAGGGAGGAGGGATTGCCTAGGAGATGGCTGACCTCGATCCATCGCTCGCGGGCTGCGTCAAGCATCGGAGCGGTCGCCGCGTGGTCCAGGTAGGACCGTCCACGCTCCGAGATCGTCGTCACAGTTGGTCATCGTAGCCACGTCGACGCGCCCGAGGCTCCGCTGATTTGGCCCAGCCTGGTCTTAATGCTACTTTGTCGATCCGTTCGATAGACAAAGCCGAAATTGTTTGCTTTAGGAAGGACTGACATGATCCGCATCCTGCGCAGAAACGGCCTCACGGCCACGGCTGCCGGATTGGCCCTGCTCGTCGGCGTACTCGCTCTGGCAACACCCTCCCTAGCGGCCCCCAGGCCAACCCCTACCCCGAGCGCATTGGCGACCACGGCGGCACTGCCCACATTGCCGACCGCACCCGTCGTGCGTATCGGCTTCTTCGCCAATGTGACCCACGCCCCGGCCCTAGTCGCGCAGCAGTTGCGCCTCTTCGAGAACTTTCTCGGCAAGGACGGCACCAACGTCGAATACGTGCTTTTCAACGCCGGCCCAGCCGTCGTGGAGGCCATGAAGGGCGGCGCAATCGACGTCTCCTACATCGGGCCCAACCCAGCCATCTCCGGCTTCACCTCAACCAGGGGGCAATTGCTGAAGATTGTCTCCGGAGCCACCTCCGGCGGCGCCCAGCTCGTCGTGAGGCCCAGCATCACCTCGATCCAGGGCCTGCGCGGCAAGAAGATCGCCACCCCACAACTGGGCAATACCCAGGATGTCGCCCTGCGCTCCTTCCTCAAGGACAACGGATTCGCCACCTCGATTGCAGGCACAGGTGACGTGACAGTCATCCCGACAGACAACGCACAGACGTTGGCACTGTTCAAGCGCGGCGACATTGACGGCGCATGGGTCCCGGAGCCGTGGGCTTCGCGACTAGTCCTCGAAGCGGGCGCCAGCGTCCTGGTTGATGAGAAGAGCCTGTGGACGTCGACGGCCGGTCAGTACGTCACGACCCAGATCATCGCCCGCACGCCATTCCTGGCCCAGTACCCCGGCACGGTTCGCTCGATCCTGCAGGCGAACAACAGCGCCATCAAGTACATCGCCCAGAACGTGCCCGCCTCCAAGGACTTGGTTCAGACCCAGATCACCAAGTGGACGGGCAAACCACTTCCCGATGCGGTCATCACTCGTTCGTGGGGAAACCTCCGATTCACCTGGGATCCCCTGCCGACAACTCTCAAGAAGAGTGCTGACGATGCCGTCACCGCCGGGCTCCTTCAGTTGGCACCCGGTGGGCTCAATGGGATCTACGACCTACGCCTGCTGAACACGACACTCCGGGCGGGCAAGGCCCGACCGGTGAGCGCCGGTGGTTTGGGGTCGCAGTAACCCTGACCTCCATCTCGATCCAATCGACTGGGAAAACAAACGACGGGAAAACCAAGCGATGAGCGAAGCGAGTCGAACAGGCAATGCATCGACAGCGCCGCCGCGGCTCAGGTTGCCTCGCAGTCACCACAGCAGCTAAACCAGGACAGGGAGAACGAATGACCATCGCCAGTGGCGAGCATCCAGGAGTAACCACGGGGGAGCTCGAGTACGCCGTTCGCATCGAGCACGTGACCAAGAGGTACGTATCCGAAGGGCCGGTAATCCTCGACGACCTGAGCCTGGATGTTCGCCCTGGCGAATTCGTCTCCAACGTCGGTGCGTCCGGCTGCGGCAAGTCCACCTTGCTCAACCTGCTTGCGGGTCTGGACAAGCCAACAGCCGGGTTCATCGAGACCCTCGATGCACCAACCCTGATCTTCCAGGAGCCAGCCCTGATGCCGTGGCTTACAGCTGGCCGCAACGTCGAGCTCGCTCTCTTCCTTCGTGGCGGATTCAGTCGCGCTGAGCGACGTGCCAAGGCGCAGGAACTGCTTGCAAAGGTCAACCTCGAGCGCTCCTTCGATCAGCGGCCCCACGAGCTCTCCGGCGGCATGCGCCAGCGAGTCGCCATCGCCCGGGCCCTCGCCCAGGGTCGCTCGATCATGCTGATGGACGAGCCCTTTGCGGCACTCGACGCGATTACGCGGGATCTCCTGCACGACGAGCTCAGCCTGATCTGGGAAGAGACCAACCTGACGGTGCTGTTCGTCACTCACAACGTCCGCGAGGCCGTGCGACTAGGACAGCGCGTACTGCTGATGTCCTCCCGGCCGGGGCGCTTCATCCGCGAGTGGCAGGTCGACATCGACGGCACCCGTCGGATCGACTCCCCAGCCGTCGCCGACCTGGCCAGCCACATCACCGATGACCTTCGCGAGGAGATCCGCCGCCATGCCAACTGAGACCACCGAACCAAGCTCCGCCGAGCGCGCCCAGGAACGCAACCTCAGCGAACTCAACGCTGGGCTCGATGCCCTTGAGACCCATGACGTGATGCGCCGACCGATCAGCCATGGGATCGCCCGAGCGCTCTCCCCGCTCATCGCCATCGGCGCGGTCGTCCTCGTGTGGCAGACCCTCACCTGGCTGCGCTGGCAGCCCGACTGGATCCTGCCCGGCCCGGGCCAGGTCTGGGACTCGCTGTGGAACCAGTACGAGCAGGACATCCTGGTCGAATCCGTCCTGAACAGCATCCGGCGAGCCGCCCAAGGCTTCCTCATCTCGATCGTCGTCGCCACTCCCATCGGCCTGGCACTGGGGCTATCGCGAAAACTGCGGGCGATCTTCGGGCCGATCCTGGTCGGCCTGCAGCAACTACCCTCCGTCGCCTGGGTGCCAGCCGCCATCATCTGGTTCGGCCTGTCGGACGCCACCATCTATACGGTCGTTCTCCTGGGTGCCGTCCCGTCCATTGCCAACGGCCTCATCGCCGGGATGGACCAAATCCCGCCGATCTACCTGCGAGCTGGGGATGTCCTAGGCGCCCGCGGCTGGAATCGCATCGTGCGCATCGTGCTGCCTGCCGCCTGGCCCGGCTACCTCTCCGGTCTCGAGCAGGGCTGGGCTTTTGCCTGGCGTTCGTTGATGGCCGCCGAGCTCATCGCGGTCTCCCCCGCACTGGGCCTGGGCATCGGCCAGATGCTGGACGTGGGACGGACGCTGGGCGATATGGCCCTGGTGCTCGGTTCAATCCTGGTCATCCTGTTCGTCGGGGTGCTGGTTGAGCGGGTGGTCTTCTCCCCGATCCGGACGAGGACCCTGCGAAATCGCGGCCTGCTGCGCTGACCTCGTTCACCCGGACGTCGCTAGCATCGGCGAATGACAACGGTCGATGAGCACTTCGGTCGCTTCGAGGGTGCCCAGCGTGGCGCCCTGGAGGCGACCTGGGCGGTCATCCGCCGGGCACTCCCCGGCGGCTCCGAGGTGTTCTCGTACGGCCTGCCGACACTGAAGGTCGGCACCACCGCGGTCATCGCGATCGAAGGGTTCACCCGGCACAACAGTGTCTTCCCGTATAGCGGAGCCATCCCGATGCAGTTCGAAGAGGAGTTGGCGACATTCGACCGGACGAAGGGCTCGATCCACTTCCCCCTGGACAAGCCGTTCCCCGCCGCGCTGCTCAGGAGGATCCTGGTAGCGCGCATCTCCGAGATCAATGCGAGCTACCCGAAGAAATCTGGAGAGTTCAAGGAGTACCACCGCAACGGTTTCCTCAAGGCCGCGGGCAAGATCAAGGACGACAAGCCGCATGGGCCGTGGTCTTGGTACCGCGCCGACGGCACGTTGGTCCGCAACAGCTAGTCGGACTCCCGGGCATGACTGCCGGGCCCGACTACCGGGCCTGGACGGACACCTCGTTCGCAGCACCAGGCCCGACCGCATTGATCGCCGTTACGGCGACGGTGTACATAGCCGGGAACAGGTCGTCATCCGTGGCAACCCGCTTCAGTGTCACAACGCAGGTCGTCTTTCGCGTCGAGCACGACTGCTGGCTTCTGAGGCCCTCGTTTTTGTCAGTTCCCTGTTGGTCAGAAGCCGGGTTTTGCGAGATTGCCTCGACCCGGTAGCCAGTGACTGCCGTCGACCCGCGCGCTGCCGGGGCCTTCCAGGTAATCGTCGCCTGGACCTTGCCCTTGCCAGCAGGGCGAATTTTCACCTTCACTGACTGTGCTACCGCGGGGGCCAGTGTCTTGGATGGGTCGACTACCCCCAGGCCAGAGCCCTGTGCCACGTATACGCGGCCATTGCCGACCGCGAACCCGGCCGCCGCGTTGACTCGCAATTCGCCCAGCACTGAGCCGGCGGCTAGGTCGACCACCACCATCGACTTCCCAGAACTACGAATCCCGTACAGGAGCCTCTTGGACGAATCAAGCTGCAGGTTCACGACATTCGATCCCAACCCAGGGATCGAGCCCAACTGAGCACCGGTCGTCGGATCGAAGCGGACGAGGGACTGCAGTGCAGGCAGCCTGTTGAACTCCATCCAACGGGAAGCCGACGTGAGTGCAAGCACCGTGTCGTCCGCTGGGTCACGAACCAATGCCATGCCGGTCTGCACTGGGCCGGAATTCACCGCGGTTGCAGACTCTCCGCTCACCGAGACGATCACGTCTGGTTGCGGGCATCCGTCCATGTCCGGACACTTGAAGACCTGGACGTACGCCATCGTGAGCGTTCGGTCATTGAAGGATGCCAGCGACCCGATCGGGTTTCCTAGGCCGGAGAGGAACCCATAGAGCAGAAGTGCCGTGTCACCCACCGCCAGGGTGGTCGGATCTATCGCCCAGATCTCGACATTGGAGCCACAGCGCGCCACGACGTTGAGCCGACTGCCATTCGGGCTGATCGCCAGGTCACTCAGGGTTGTCGACCCACCGCACGTCTTTCCATTCGCAGAGCGAAGCAACGCCCCCGTCGCGACGTCAACCGCGTAGATGCCGTACTGGGCGCTTTCGTTTATCCCGGCGGAAGGATCATTTGCCAGGACGTAGGCGACAGTTCCAGCCGGACTCAGCAAAACCTCGGTCGGCACAAGCGGCAGGGCAGTCGTCGAGCGCACCGTCAACGTGGCCGCATCGATGATGCTGACACTTGGCGGAGCAGAACTGGTCACGGCCACGACGTTCCCGACGACGGCCACCCCAGACGCGCCACCTGGGATGGCTACAGAGCCCACCATTGACGACTCGTCCGCTTGAGCCACCGGGGCCAGCCCGAAGAGGGAACCACCGATGGTGGCCACTAGGGAGATCGACAACAGCGCGCGCATCGAAGCCATGCGCATGTGCCCCAAGTTCATGGCGACAGGGTACGTGCAAAATGTTGCAGCCCCGTTCGTCAGCGAAAAGTGGGGCAGCAGTACCCCATACCTCGCTTAGTGGACGACGCGGGATAACCCGGGATGACGCGGGGTACTTCTACCCCGATTGAACCCAACAAACCCCGTTTGCTCGCAGGCTCCTTCATGATTCGGGATCACGCGGCGCGGGGCCGCCTTCTGCGAAGGGATGTCAACATGCGTGCACGACACCTCACTGACCGAACCACAGCGGGCGCGGTGATGGGCGTACTGGCGGTCACCGGAGCCCTACTGCTGAGTGCCTGCGGTGGCGGATCCAGCACCGAGTCCTCCACCACGTCGGATGGAACCGCGAGCGCGGCCACTGCCGACACCGAAACTTCAAGCCCACCACGGCCTAGCAGTATTTCCGACGCCGACTGGACAGGAATCGTCGCCGCGCTGGAAGACACCGAGTCCTATCGGTCCAACCTCCTTGCCAAGAGCCCCGATGAACTCGCCGACTCGTGCCAGAACCCGGCCATGACCGCAGAGGACCGCATGGCCGCCGCTAGTAGCGGAGTCGACAGCTTCCCCGGCACGACCGCCGAGGAGTGGACGGCACTGTACGACTACTACAACCCGGCGATGCAGGCAGTGAAGGACGAAGTCTGTGCACAGGCACCCGCCGCCTCGTCGACCGGTGCGAACCCGGCCGGAGCAGGCACCCTTGGTGACTCGGCGGCAGCGGCTGCCGCCGCCGCCATCACATGCGACGGCAATGAGACGCCCTGCGCACTTGGCAACACCGGGCCCGGTGGCGGGATCGTGTTCTACGTCGACACCGCCGGGTTTGCATGCGGCGATGGCTACGAGTGCACGACGCTTGAAGGCGCACCAGCAGGCTGGAACGGGAGCGACGAAGATCCCTACGCGATCTGGTGTGCCACGGACAAGCCCGGATACGACGCGCTCGCCACCGATGGCGGGAACCCGGACCCCTTCACCTCGGTCCCCGGGACGGGGTGGACAAACACCGGCCTAGTCGTTGAAGCCTGCGGAGCGGATAGTGCAGCCGGATTGGCCAGCGGCTACTCGGGCGGCGGCCTGGATGACTGGTTCCTCCCATCGACCGACGAATTCCAACTCCTGGCCCGGCCGATGTTCGACACCGGTTCAACGCAGACCTGGAACGGCATGAACAACGGCAGGCTCTACTGGACGTCATCACAGTCAGCGAGTAGTCCGGCTGGTGCCGATCAGGGTGGCGTGCCCATGGTGGAAGGCAATGGCGGCATCCCATCCGATAAGACGGAATCAGCCGCGGTCCATCCAATCCGAGCCTTCTGATTCTCATCACCAGGTGATGGGTCGATCATTGACCCAGGCCGACTCCTCGCCGTCACTTGTGCGGGGAGCGGGGGGCACTAGTCCCCCACTCCCCGCACAAGGCACGTTTGCGACATGCGGGCCAGCGAATCTTCTATCCCGGCGGCTGCATACCGACAGAGGGCCTTCCCGCCGCGACGCGCGGGCATGACCGTTTCAACGCGAAACGCATACCCAACCACCCAGGGCCTCGACGCTTGTCGCTCGTCGCTGGCGGGACCAGACTCAGATTTCCTGTCGATGGTGGGCGCGGACCGCACGGATAGGTGCCGGGCGGGGACGCTCCTGGCGTCTACCCAGAAAAATCCGTGCAAAGCGTCAGCGAGTCGACGGTCAACAAGTGGACGGTCTCCTTCACCTACGACCTGGTAGAGAGTGAGTCCATTCGCCAGGAGGCATGTGCCGGCCAAGCAGGAAAATAAGCGAACTAGCCGGATTCGACCGGCACCGTCGCAATACACCCCCCGCACGCAACGGTGCCGGTGGAATCCGGCTAGGTTCGCTAGGCCTTGCGCTTGACGACCTCGCCGGTGAGCTGCGGGACAACCGCGAAGAGGTCGCCGACGACCCCGTAGTCGGCAAGCTCAAAGATGGGTGCCTCGGCGTCCTTATTGATGACCACGATCATCTTGGACGTCTGCATCCCTGCCCGGTGTTGGATCGCACCGGAGATCCCGGCGGCGACATAGAGCTGGGGCGAGACGGTCTTGCCGGTCTGTCCCACCTGGTATTGGTGCGGGTACCAACCAGCGTCGGTGGCCGCCCGTGATGCGCCGACCGCCGCGCCAAGGGTGTCGGCGAGTTCCTCGATCACTCCGAAGCCTTCCGGACCGCCCACTCCCCGGCCGCCCGAGACGACGATCGAGGCCTCGGCAAGATCCGGTCGACCGCCTGCCACGGCAACGGCACGACCGGTGATGGTTGCCTTGCGGCCTGCCTCGCTGACCTCGAGCGCGAGGTCCACTCGTGACGCTGCGCCACCGGCAACCGCAACCGCCTCGACCGAATTCGGCCGCATGGTCACGATGGGGGTGCCCTTCGTCACCGTGGACTGCACCACGGTCGATCCACCGAACACACTTTGCGTGCAGGTGCCATCAGCCGCGATTGCAACCGCATCAGTGATGATCCCTGAGCCGGTCTTCACAGCCAGTCGCGCGGCCGCCTCCTTACCGTCGGCGGTGGAGGCTACCAACACCATCGCGGGGGAACGCTCGGCGACGAGCTGGGCAAGTGCCTCCGCTGCCGGGGCAACCAAGGCCTCAGCGGCTCCCGGGCCATCGGCTACGACCACCGTGCGGGCGCCGTAGCCTGCGAGCACCTCGCCGGCTGCGTCGGTGTAGCCGGGGCCCACCCAAACGGCTACCGGGTCGGCGACCGATGCCGCCGCCGTAAGCAACTCCAGGGTGACCTTCTTCACCACGCCAGCAGACTGCTCGACCAGAACCAGAACCTCGCCCATCACGCCATCTCCTTCACCCGCGATCCGCGGAACATCCGAAAATTGAGTTCGTCCCTGCGCACTGATCGATCAGATCAACTTCTGCTCGACCAGGAAAGCCGCTACCTTCACGCCACCGTCACCCTCATCGGCCACCACGGTGCCGGCTGCCTTTGCCGGCCGGGCAGCGAAACTGGCAACCGCGCTCCACGCACCGGAGGCACCTAGAGCCGCGGCATCGAGCCCGAGCCCAGCGATGTCGAGTGCCTCGACCGGCTTCTTCTTAGCCGCCATGATTCCCTTGAAGGACGGGTACCGCGGCTCGTTTATCTTCTCGACCACACTGATGATCGCGGGGGTCTGGGCGCTAACCGACAGGGTCTCGCCATCGCCAACCCGTTCGATCGACACCGTGCTGCCATCGACCGTGACCTTCTGGGCGAAGGTCAGCATCGACCAGCCGAGCCGCTCGGCAACCATCGCGGGCACCACGCTCATCCGAGCGTCAGTGGACTCTGATCCGAAGATGACCAGGTCGAAACCGCGGCCATCCAGGACGGTAGCCAGAACGAGACTCGTCGCGAGTGCATCCGAGCCGCCCAGGCCATCGTCGGTAACCATGACAGCGGCGTCCGCACCCATACTCAGTGCCTTGCGCACCGACTCGCCAGCCCGCTCGGGACCCATCGAAATCACGGTGACCTCACCGCCGTGTGCCTCCGCCAGGCGAAGTGCCTCCTCCATGGCGTATTCATCGAGCTCGTTGAGGACGCCCTCAGCGGCCTCGCGATCCAGCCGTCCGTCCGGCTCACGCAGTTTCTTCTCGGCCCAGGTATCCGGCACCTGCTTGACACACACCGCGATCTTCACTGCCCGCAACCCTTCGATGGAGGCCTGAGCGCTTGACCAGCGCACCTTGCACCGCCGAATGTAGCAATGCCTGCGCGGATCGCGAGTTGACGCCGTCTACTGTCCGCAGGGTGGTCGGGATGAGTGCGGGGAGGAATTCCAGGCGGCTTGTCGGGCCCGACCCCCGTGCCCTGCTGACCGGGGAGCGCACCGCTCCTGGCATCCCCGATGAGGCCTACTGGTTCACCCGCCACGAGGCCGCCTATCGATGGGCCATCGGCCAGATGGCCGGATTCGGCCGTGCCTGCGACGCGGGCAGTGGGGAGGGCTACGGAACCGCCCTCCTTGGCCAGGGCGCCAGGTTTGCGTGCGGGATGGAACTCGACGACATTGCCTGTCGGCACGCTGCCGCCTCCTACCCCGAGCCGGTGGTGCGTGCAAACCTCGTCGCACTGCCCCTTCGAGGCTGCACATTCGACCTGGTGACGAGCATGCAGGTCATCGAGCACATGTGGGATACCCGTGCCTACCTCGACGAACTGCATCGGATCCTGCGGCCAGAGGGAACGGTGGTCATCACCACGCCCAACCGTCTGGTGTTCTCACCCGGCCTCGAACGCGGTCAGCGCCCGACCAACCCCTTTCACGTCGAGGAGTTCGATGCGGAGCAACTTGAGGTGATGCTGGCCGGGGCAGGATTCACTTCCGAAAGAGTCCTCGGACTGCACCATGGCCCGCGCCTTGCCGACTGGGAGGCCCGCAATGGGTCCATGGTCGAGGCACTTGTGACCGCGATCAATGCCGGTGCCATGCCGGAGGCACTCCTGAGCTTCATCACAACGCTGACGTGGGAGGACTTCGCCATCGCCGACGCAGCCGACCTGCCCATCGACGCGTCAGCGGACCTCATCGCGATCGGCCAGCGCGGATGACGACCGTCGGATCACTCGCCCTGGTCCTGCACACCCACCTGCCATGGCTTCCGCGCCACGGCACCTGGCCGGTGGGCGAGGAATGGCTCTACCAGGCGTGGTCCACCTCGTACATCCCGATGGTCGCGCTGCTCCAGGAGATGGCCGACTCGGGCCGCAGGGATGTGCTCACCCTGGGAGTCACACCAACCATCGCCGCGATGCTCGACGACCCCTACTCGCTGAACCAGCAGCACACCTGGCTGGCCGACTGGCAGATCCGTGCGCAGGGCATGTGCGGGGCACGGGACACCGCTCGTCGAGCGACCGGCCACCGCGAGTTCCGCTCCGCCACCAGCACCCTGAACCACTTCGAGAGCGACTGGCAGCGGGGGGCATCGCCCGTGCTGCGGGCCCTCGGCGACGCCGGGGTCATTGAACTCCTCGGTGGGCCCGCCATGCATCCCTTCCAGCCGCTCCTGCAGGAGCCGACCCGCCGTGCTGCCCTGGGCTACGGCCTCGACGACGCAAGCCTGCGCTGGGGAACGCGTCCCCGTGGGATCTGGGCGCCCGAGTGCGGCTACCAGCCGGGCCTCGAAGCCACCTACCAGGACGCCGGCATCACCCACCTGCTCGTGGACGGGCCGACCATGAAGGGCGCGGGCCATGACACCACGGCCGGGCGTTTCATCGGGGACAGCGACGTGGTCGCCTTCGCCCGAGACCTCGACGTCACCTACCGCGTGTGGTCTCCCCGAAAGGGCTATCCGGGCGGCAAGTGGTACCGGGACTTCCACACCTTCGACCACGAGTGGGGCATGCGACCTGCCCGGGTCACCAGCACATCGACTCCCCCGCATGAGAAGGACGCCTACGACCCTGAGCGGGCACACCTCGCGGCACTGGCAGACGCCCGTGACTTCGTCGACGTCGTCCGGGCCCGACTCCTGGCTGCGGCCACCGACGGCACTGCGCAGCCGCTCGTCGTCGCTGCCTACGACACCGAACTCTTCGGCCACTGGTGGCATGAGGGACCAACCTGGCTTGGCGAGGTACTGCGGCTGCTTCCGGAGGCCGGGGTCGAGGCGACGACCCTGGCCAGGGCACTCGCCAATGGCCAGGTCGAGGGCCGCGCCGAACTGCCGGCTGGATCCTGGGGCTCGGGCAAGGACTGGCGGGTATGGGATGGCGAGCAGGTCCGCGATCTCGTCGCGTCCAATGCGGCCCTGGAATCCCGGGTGATCGAAGTGCTTACGCAGGAGCGCAAACGCGGGGCCCTCGAGCGTGATCCCGTACTCGACCAACTGGTGACCGAACTTCTCCTGACCCTGTCGAGCGACTGGGCCTTCATGGTCACCAAGGATTCAGCCGCGAACTACGCCCGGCAGCGGGCGGCCAACCACGGCAACGCCGCCATGCGACTGATCGAGGCCATCGAGTCAAGAAACCGTGTCGCCGCCCGGCAACTCACGTCGCAATTGCGCACCTCAGACAGTTGCTTCGGTCACCTGGACGCCCGGCAGTTCCCACTCGGCTGACGGGTCAACCTTCGCTGACCTGCTGCTCGACGGCCCGCCGGGTCTTCCGCTCGATGTCGGCAAGGGCCGCCCTGGTCTGCTCCTGCTGGTCGTACGCCTCGCGGCGGTCCTTGAGCACGCGTGCGGGAACACCGCCAACAATGGAGTACTCAGGGACGACCCCGCGGACCACGGCATGGGCCGCGATCACGCAGCCTCGGCCGATGAGGGTGCCGCGCAACACTGTTGCCTTGGCACCGATCCATACGTCGGGGCCGATGCGGATCGGCGACTTCACGATCCCCTGGTCCTTGATCGGTCGATGAATGTCATCGGTGACATGGTCGAAGTCGCAGACGTAGACCCAGTCCGCGACGATGGTGCCCTCACCGAACTCGGTGTCCAGGTAGGTGTTCACCGTGTTGTCCCGGCCGAAGACACACTTGTCCCCGATCACAAGAGTCCCCTCGTGGCAGCGCAGCCGGTTCTCGTCCCCGAGGTGCACCCAGCGACCGAGCACGACTCGGCCGTAGCCCCGGCGCGCGTAGATCTCAACCCGGCGGCCGATGAAGACGAAGCCGGTGGTGATCACGTGCGGGTTGCGCAGCCGGAAGACCAGGAACCGCCAGTAGCGGATCAGGTACCACCGTGACCACGCGCGGTTGCGGATGATCCAGCGCAGGGAGTCGACCGTGACAAACCGGGCCTGCTGAGGGCCGAGCCGCTCGGGCGCTGGCTCGCGATCAGCCGGCATCGCTCTCCGATCGCAGCAGCAGGTTGCCGTCCAGCATGGCACGTGGAGCAGCCAGGTGGTCATCGGCGATCGCGGGCGCTGCCCGGGCGGTGCGATAGGCCGCCATCGTCGCCTCCGCGATGCGCGCCCAGCCGTAGTCGCGCAGGGCTCGTCGCCTGCCCGCGCGCGCCAGCCGGGCCGCCTCGGCGGGGTCGGTCAATGCGGCAATGAGGCATGAGGCGAGGGCCCTGTCGTCCCCCGCCTCGAAGGTCCAGCCGGTGGCTCCGTCCTGCACGAGCTCAGCCAGGCCGCCCGATCGCGCCACCACCAGGGCCGTTCCGACAGCCGCCGCCTCCAGGGCCACCATGCCGAACGGCTCGTAGATGGATGGGACGACGGCGACATCAGCGGCTGCAACGAGGGCATGCAACTCCCGCTCCGGCAGCCAGCCCTCGAAGGAAATCGTCCGACCGAGCCTTCGGCGTCGAGCCTGCTGGACGAGGTCATCGTGCTTGCTTCCGCGCCCTGCGATGACCAGGCGAGCGTCGGGGACGGCCCGGCGGACCAACGCCATCGCGTCGATCAGGGTGTGCACCCCCTTCTCCCATTCGAGTCGGCCGGTGAAGACGATCAGCGAGCCGGGGTGGGTATCGCGGGCAGCACGCCGCAACCGCACGGGCACCCGCCAGCTGCTCGGATCCACCCCATTGGGGATCACCGTCACCTGATCGGCCGGAATCTCGAAGAGCCGGGTCACCTCCCAGCGCATGTGCTCGCTGCAGGCGATCACCCGGGAGGCCTGATGGGCGCCCCAAGCCTCGATCCCGTGCACCGTTCGCGATAACTCATTGGGCAGCCAGCCCTGGTGGCGCCCAGCCTCCGTCGCATGGACGGTAAGGACGAACGGTCGCTTCGATTCCTGGGCTGCCAGGACGCAACTGTGAGCCACCATCCAGTCATGTCCGTGGATGACATCCGGCCGCCAACCAGCCATGAGCCGCAGGACACCGCGTGACATCCCGCTGGAGAATCCGAAAACCCATCCGATGAGGTGCTCGGCATCAAGGGGAACGATTGGCGCGTCGTGCCGCACCCGCACGATCCGGACGCCGTTGACCCGCTCATCGTCGGCCGCGCCTTCGGCGGCCTGGGTGAGCACGACCACGTCGGCACCGGCAGCCGCCTGGGCTTCCGCCAGCGCATGAACATGCCGGCCAAGGCCCCCGTAGACGACCGGCGGGTACTCCCAGGACAGGTGGAGGACGCGCATGCCAGGACCCTCGACCTCAGGGCCTGGTGCCGGTCACGCACACGTTGTAGAAGAACTCATCCGGCACGACCCGGGACATCACGTTCTCATCCAGCCAGGTCAGGCGCATCCAACCCTGATAGGCGAACCGAGCCCAGCCCCAACCCAGGGCACCGGGCCGCACCGCCGACTCGAAAGTACGTACCGGCCAGCCGAACCACGACGCGGTCAACTCCTCGGTCACGGTGGTGACATCGACAGCACCCGCACGCATGCAGGTTGCAGCCAGCCGATCCGGATCGAAGGTGTGCAGGTCGACAACCGACTCCAGTGCCGCTGCCCGCGACGACTCGTCCAACTCCTCCCGTGGTCTGGCCCAGTGCTCCCGCAGGGCCGGAAGCTGGGTGGCCCGCGATGCTGCCCACCAGGTCAGCCTCGACAGCCGACGCGCGATGAAGTCCCCGCGTTGGGTGGGCTCGCCTGCGAAGGCGAATCGACCACCCGGCTTGAGTACCCGGAGCACCTCGCGCATGGCCAGTTCGAC
Source organism: Candidatus Nanopelagicales bacterium (assembly GCA_032117355.1). Taxonomy (GTDB): domain Bacteria; phylum Actinomycetota; class Actinomycetes; order S36-B12; family S36-B12; genus REEB460. Next base: position 14,346 of record JAULZL010000369.1, on the reverse strand, counting down.
GTCAGGGATGTGGTGCAGCACCGCATGGCCCACGACAAGGTCAAATGACTCGTCATCGAAGGGCAGGGCCTCGGCATCGGCCACCTTGCCGTCGACGTCCAGCCCCAGAGCCCGGCCATTGCGCACCGCGACCTCGACCATGCCGGGCGAGATATCGGTCATCGTGCCGCGGCTCGCAAGACCCGCCTGCATGAGGTTCAGCAGGAAGAAGCCGGTGCCGCTGCCCAATTCAAGGGCACGTCCGTACGGCCAGCCATCGCTTCCGGCGACATGCACGAATCGGTCCCGCGCATAGGTGATGCACCGCTCGTCATAGGAGATATGCCACTTGTCGTCATAGGTGCTGGCCTCCCAGTCGTGATAAAGGACATTCGCCAGCTTCGGGTCCTGCCAGGCGGCGGCGAGGAGAGCCTCCGGGTCGCTCATCGCCCGGTGAAAACTGCCTTGCCAGGGCCGTCCTCGACGAAGGACTTCATGCCGATCGCGCGATCCTCGGTTGCGAAGAGGGTCGCGAACAGCATCCGCTCCATCTCCAGTCCGGTATCGAGGTCGACGTCAAGGCCGTTGTCGATGACCCTCTTGACCGCGCGCATCGCGATGCCCGGACCCCGGGCCAGTTCGGTAGCCCAAGCCATTGCCTCGGCGAGGACCTCATCGGGCGCGACCACCCGATCCACCAGGCCGATTCTCTGTGCCTCATCCGCCGAGACGAATCGACCACTGAAGATGAGGTCCTTCGCCCGCGAGGGCCCGATCAACCGCGGTAGGCGCTGGGTCCCGCCGGCACCGGGGATGATCCCCAGCAGGATCTCGGGCTGACCGAGCTTGACGTTGTCTCCAGCGAGCCGCAGATCACAGCACAGGGCAAGCTCACATCCGCCGCCGAGGGCGTAACCGCAGATCGCCGCGATGGTCGGCTGGGCGATCTCGGCCACCGCCGTGAAGCAGTCCTGAAGGTGCGCCGAGGTGCTGATCATGGCCTGGAAGTCCAGGCCCTCCATCTCCTTGATGTCGGCGCCCGCTGCGAAGATCTTCGGCCCGCCGTACACGACGACGGCCCCGATATCCGAGCGCGCCGACACCGCCCGTGCGGCATCCCGCAGCTCGGCCTGCAGCTGGAGCGACAGGGCATTCATCGGAGGCCGATGCAGGGTGATTACGCCAACCCGATCGACCACCTCGATGCTCACGAACTCGGCCATGTCGCTCCCTTGATGCACCGGCAGATAAGGCCCCGAGCCTATGTCAACCGAACACGCCCTGAGTCGCGTTCTGCCGCTGCAGCAGCGCTCCCTGTTAACGTGCGGTCAATGCCGTTGAGGAAGTCTCGGTCCGCCAGCGCTCCCCATGTCCAGGAGACCACGCGTCACCAGCCGGGGTGGGATCCGCTCGGCGTGACGCCCGATGGCCTCGGGGGGGCGAATGTCGCGTTATGGGCCGAGGGGGCCGACGCTGTCGAGTTGTGCATATTCGATGAGGACGGATCAGAGCACCGACTCGCCCTGACGGAACGGGTATTCAACGTCTTCCACGGCCACGTCGCGAACCTTCCGATCGGCAGCCGGTACGGATTCCGCGTCCAAGGCCCGTGGAATCCCGCGAGTGGCCAGCGCTGGAATGCCAGCAAGTTGCTTCTGGACCCATATGCCCGCGCGATCGACGGGAACCTGGTGGCGAACCCGGCGATCTTCGGCCACACGGCAGACGACGACTTGCTCATCAACGGGGTGGACTCCGCCCCATTCGTCCCGCGCAGCGTCGTGGTCGCTGACGACTTCGACTGGGGCAACGACTTCGCACCGAGGGTGCCGTGGGGCGAGACGGTTATCTATGAGGCACACGTGCGAGGCCTGACCCGCCGGCACCCGGCCGTCCCGGCCCACCTGCGCGGAACGTACGCAGCGGTGGGACACCCAGCGATCATCGACCACCTCACCTCCCTTGGCGTGACAGCGATCGAGCTCATGCCCATCCACCACTTCGTGGACGAGATCCACTTGATGCACCTGGGCATGACCAACTACTGGGGATACAACTCGATCGGCTTCTTCGCCCCACATGGTGCCTATTCCTCTACTGGGAGCAGAGGCCAGCAGGTTGGCGAGTTCAAGCAGATGGTCAAGGATCTCCATGCAGCCGGGCTCGAGGTCATCCTCGACGTCGTCTACAACCACACGGCCGAAGGAAACCAACTCGGCCCGACGCTCTCCTTTCGGGGAATCAGCAACGACGACTACTACCGCCTCAATGACGGCGGTCGTTACTACGCGGACTACACCGGATGCGGCAACACGCTGGACGTCTCCAACCCGCATGTTCTGCAATTGGTGATGGACTCCCTGCGTTATTGGGTCACCGAGATGCACGTGGACGGATTCCGATTCGATCTTGCGTCGGCCCTAGCCCGCTCCTTTCACGACGTGGACATGCTGGGCAACTTCATGACCACCATCCAGCAGGATCCGGTTCTGCGGCGGGTCAAGCTCATCGCGGAGCCCTGGGACGTTGGCCCGGGCGGCTACCAGGTCGGAGAATTCCCACCCCTGTGGACGGAATGGAATGACAAGTACCGTGACTGCCTGCGGGACTTCTGGCGTGGCTCGACAGGCATCGGCGAGCTCGGCTGGCGGCTCACCGGCTCGGCGGATCTTTATGCGTCCGAGGGTCGGCGGCCCTTCGCATCCATCAACTTCGTCACCGCTCACGACGGCTTCACAATGCACGATCTGGTGACTTACGACTACAAGCACAACGAGGCAAATGGCGAGGACAACCGGGACGGCACCGACAACAACCGATCGCGCAACTACGGGGTCGAGGGCGAGACGGACGATCCGGCTGTCAACGAACTGCGGCAGAGGCAGGTGCGCAACCTGATGGCAACCCTGCTCCTGTCAACCGGTGTGCCGATGATCACGTCCGGTGACGAGATCGGCAAGACCCAGCAGGGCAACAACAACGCGTACTGCCAGGACAACGAGATCTCTTGGCTGGACTGGGATCTCTCTCCCCAGCAGTCATCCCTGCGGCAATTCGTGGCCAATGTCATCCGGCTACGCCGTGAGCACGCGGCCTTCCGACAGCGGTACTTCTTCGATGGCCGACCCCTTCAGGAGGGGGGCCCCAAGGACCTCGCCTGGATCGATGCGGACGGCCATGAGCTGCCCGACCACCCATGGCACGACAGCAGCCATCGCACCCTCGGCATGTATATCGCCGGAACGGCACCGGCGATGAGATCCCCCGGGCATGCTCCGGACAGTTCATTCCTCGTGCTGATGCATGCGGGCGACCAGCCCAAGGCCTTCGTGCTGCCGGGTGCGCCATACGCCTCGAAGTATCGACGGGTCATTGACACGGCCGCAGGAACGAGCACCGAGGCCACCCAGGACGACCTCGCTGGCTCCGTGCTCCCGATGCAGCCCTACAGCGTGACCGTGCTTCGCGTTACGGCCTGAATCCCACGGTGGGAAGCACCTGCAGGCCCATCTCATCCGGCGAAATGAGGCCCGGGTGCGTCGGCACCATCCGGACGGAGTAGCCAAAGGGCCCGTTCTGGTCCAAGGTCACCGTGCACCGGTACTGCCAGCGATTGCCCTCGTACTTCTCAACCGGCTGCATCGTCGTGTGAGCCGGATGATCGAGTCGGTCATCCGCATCCACCCGGCCATGCATCAACTGCACCACCACGTCGTCGCCGGTAAGGGAGCCGAGGGACACGTATGCGCGAATGGTGATCTCAGTGCCGAGGTTCACCGCATCGCCGATCCCCTCCGCCTCGACATGCTCCACACGCAGGTCCGGCCAGGCAGTCGTCACGGCCTTCTTCCACGCGGAGATGTCACGAGCAGGCGCGTAGTTGGCCGTCTCCATCGCCCGTGAGGCCGCCGCTGCCGGCAGGTACAGCCGCTCCACGTACTCGCGAACCATCCGCGTGGCAAGCACCTTCGGGCCGAGGGTACGCAAGGTGTGCCGCACCATGCCGATCCACTGCCGGGGCAGGCCATGCTCGTCGAGCTCGTAGAAGGCCGGGGCCACCGAGCGCTCGATGAGGTCGTACAGAGCCGCAGCCTCAATGTCATCGCGTCGATTGGCGTCCTCGACGCCGTCCGCGGTTGGGATAGCCCACCCGTTCTGGCCGTCGAACCACTCATCCCACCAGCCGTCGAGGATCGACAGGTTCAGGGCGCCGTTGAGTGCCGCCTTCATCCCGGACGTTCCGCTGGCCTCCAGGGGCCTAATCGGATTGTTGAGCCACACATCGCAGCCCGGATACAGCAGGGTAGCCATCGCCATGTCGTAGTTCGGCAGGAAGACAATTCGATGACGCACCCCGGCATCGTCAGCGAACTGAACGAGCTCCTGGATCAACCGCTTACCGCCGTCGTCTGCCGGATGGGACTTTCCAGCGATCACCAGCTGTATCGGTCGCTTCTCGTCGAGCAGCAGGCTGCGGAGCCGATGCTGGTCACGCAGCATCAAGGTCAGTCGCTTGTACGAGGGCACGCGACGCGCGAATCCAATCGTGAGAATGTCCGGATCGAGGACGGAATCGATCCACCCCAGCTCAGCCGCGCTCGCACCACGATCGATCCACGAGGCGCGCAAGCGCCCACGTGTCATGGTGATCAGGTGCTCGCGGAGCATCCGCTTCACCTGCCACAGCCGGTCATCAGGAGTGTTGGAGATGACCTCCCATCCGTAGGGCTCATCGAGCATGTCGGCGCCACCGGCATCGAAGGCCAGATCGCGGATCTCGCGAGCCACCCAGGTCGGGGCGTGGACGCCGTTGGTGATGGAGGTAATCGGGACGTCGTCCGAATCGAATCCCGGCCACAGGCCGACGAACATCCCGCGCGAGACGTCGCCGTGGAGCTGGCTGACCCCGTTGGCTCGCTGGGCAAGGCGCAAGCCCATGACCGCCATATTGAACATGCTTGGATCCCCGCCTGGGAAGTCCTCTGTTCCGAGGTCCAGGATTCGGTCGATCGGCACGCCGGGCTCGGCGGTCTCCCCACCGAAGTACTGCTCGATCAGTTCGCGGGGGAATCGATCGATACCGGCCGGGACGGGGGTGTGCGTGGTGAAGACCATGCCGGCGCGAACTACCTGGAGGGCCTGGTCGAAGTCCAGTGCTCCGGTGGACTGGACGAGCTCGCGGATTCGCTCGACTCCCAGGAAACCAGCGTGGCCCTCGTTGGAGTGGAAGACATCCGGGGCCGGCGTGCCGGTGATGCGGCAGTAGGCGCGGATCGCCCGCACACCACCGATGCCGAGGAGCATCTCCTGTTGAAGGCGATGTTCCCCACCCCCGCCATAGAGCCGGTCGGTGACCTCGCGTTCCGCGGCGCCGTTCTCTTCCACGTCCGAATCGAGCAGGAGCAGGGGAACCCGGCCAACCTGCGCCACCCAGATCCGAGCTGCGATGCGGCGGCCGTCGGGGATGCCGATTTCGATCTTCGCCGGGCTGCCGTCGGCCTCGCGTAGGACGGTCACCGGGCTGCCGTCCGGGTCGATGACGGGGTAGTGCTCAAGCTGCCAGCCATCGCGCGAGAGGGACTGCCGGAAGTAGCCGGCCCGGTAGAACAGCCCAATTCCCATGATTCGGACGCCGAGGTCGCTCGCCGTCTTGAGGTGGTCACCCGCCAGGATGCCCAGTCCACCGGAGTACTGGGGCAGGGCCGCCGTGATCCCGAACTCCGGTGAGAAATAGGCGATCCCGGCATCGGAGCCGAGCGACTGGTACCACCGAGCGCTGCCCAGGTAGGAGTGCAAGTCCTCCGTCCGATGACGGACCCACGAAACGAAGCCCTCATCGTTCGCTAGGGCTTCCAGCCGCTCCGCCGAAACCTCGCCCAGGAGTCGGACGGGATCCTCGCCACTGGCCCGCCACAGTGCCGGATCAATCGCGGCGAATAGGTCGCGCGTTTGCGGATCCCAGGACCAGCGCAGGTTGGTCGCGAGTTCCTGCAGGCCCATCAGCGGGGCGGGGATCACGGTGCGGACGGTGAAACGACGGATGGCTCTCACGGCCGATACCGTAGCCTGACTGAGAACGTTTTCATGACAAAAACGCCTCCTGGGGGCGACCGATTGCAAGAATCTTGCGGGTTTTTGCAACATCTTGCTCACAGATCTCACGAGCCGGGCAATCGCTGGCCATCTGCCGATACTCTTTGCCGCACCATGGCGACCCCAGAGCCCGGTCGGGGGGCACCCGACGAAGACATCCCTGATCCCCGCTGGCTGCAGACTCTGGCGGCCGGAGCCGGTGAGGTGGCACCGGAATCCACGGACACCGACACTGTCGAGCCGGCCGCTCCCGAGGAGCCGGTTCCCAGGGCGCCAATTCCCGAGGCCGCCCTGGCCCCTGCCAATCCGGCGCCAATTCCCGCACCAGTCGTCACCCCGCCGCCGTCCCCCACAGCAGCACCAACACCCGTGCCGACCTCCGTGCCAACCCCCGCACCGCTTGCCGCACCGGCGGCCGCGGCCCCGGCTGTCACTCCGCGACCCGCATTGCAGCGAGTCCCGGTCGAAATGAGCGGCCGCTACGCCATCACCGACGTCAGCCCGGCCGTGCTCTCGGGTCGCCGACCCGCAGCAGGGGCTGTTGGGGAGCTCATCCCAGTGCAGGCCACCTGTTTCCGCGAGGGACACGATGCCCTCGGCGCCCACGTGGTGCTGCGCGATCCGAACGGCGACGTCCGTCAGCGGGTGCGCATGGAGCCCGCCGGTCAGGACCGATGGACGGCTCCGGTGCGCCCCGATGCCATTGGTCTATGGACCTTCGATATCGAGGCCTGGGGTGATCCGTGGTCGACGTGGCAGCACCGAGCGGGCATCAAAATCCCCGCCGGGGTCGACATTGAACTCGAACTCGAGGAGGGCGCCATCCTGCTGGAGCGGGCCGCTGCGATGCTGCCCGGCGCCATGGTCGAGGCGCACGAGCGACTCACGGTCGCAGCCCGAACCCTGCTGTCGACCGAACTACCGGACCCGGTTCGGCTAGCCGCCGGCTTCGACCCACAGGTTGCCCGACTGATGCACGAGCACCCCATTCGTGAGTTCGTCACCGTCAGCGGACCCTGGCCTCTGAACGTGCAGCGGCGTCGAGCCCTCGTCGGTGCCTGGTACGAGATGTTCCCGCGCAGCGAGGGCGCACAGGCCGATCCACCCCGCTCCGGCACCTTCGCGACCGCAGCCGAGCGACTGCCCGCCATTGCAGCTATGGGCTTCGACGTCGTGTACGTGCCACCCGTCCACCCAATCGGGTACGTGAACCGCAAGGGCCCGAACAACACGCTCACGCCCGGGCCAGCCGACCCGGGAGTCCCCTGGGCGATTGGCTCGGCCGAGGGCGGCCACGACGCCATTCACCCCGACCTCGGGACGATCGCCAGCTTCGATGTCTTCGTCCAACGGCTCGGCGAGCTCGGTATGGAGATCGCACTGGATCTCGCCCTGCAGGCGGCACCCGATCACCCGTGGGTACAGGCGCACCCAGAATGGTTCACCACCCGCGCGGACGGTTCGATCGCCTACGCCGAGAACCCGCCCAAGAAATACCAGGACATCTACCCATTGAACTTCGACATCGATCCCGAGGGCCTCTACGCCGAGATCGAGCGAGTGGTGCGCTTCTGGGTCTCCCATGGAGTACGGATCTTCCGGGTCGACAACCCGCACACCAAGCCCCTCTGGGTCTGGGAGCGGCTCATTGCCGCCGTCAACTCCACCGATCCGGATGTCCTCTTCCTCGCCGAGGCCTTCACCAAGCCGCACATGATGAAGGCCCTGGCCGAAATCGGGTTCCAGCAGAGCTACACCTACTTCACCTGGCGCAACACCCGCGAGGAGGTGGAGTCCTACCTGACCGAGTTGGCTGGCCCGGCCTCCGCATATATGCGTCCGAACTTCTTCGCCAACACCCCTGACATCCTCCCCGAATACCTGCAGCACGGCGGCCCTCATGCCTTCGCCATCCGCGCTGTCCTGGCAGCCACCCTCTCGCCGACGTACGGGATCTACAGCGGATTCGAGCTCTTTGAGCACGTCTCCCTTCGGCCCGGCAGCGAGGAGTACCTCGACAGTGAGAAGTACCAGTACCGGCCCAGGGACTGGGCGGCAGCCAATGCCAGCGGCCTGACCCTGGCGCCCCTGCTCACCCGGCTCAACACGATTCGCCGGGAGCATCCGGCTCTACAAGACCTCCGGTCAGTGCGATTCCACAACAGCGACAACCCGAACGTCATAGCCTTTTCAAAGCGCGATGGGGACGACATCATCCTGGTCGCCTGCACCGTGGATCCGTACCGCGAGCAGCAGGCCACCATCTGGTGGGACATGCCAGAAATTGGCCTGACCGGCGATGACAAGTTCGTGGCCCATGACCTGATCAGTGGGCGAACCTGGACGTGGTCGCAGGGCACCTACGTGCGGCTGAACCCAGCCGAGCAGATCGCACACGTCGTCCACGTCGTTCCCGTCTAGCGAATCGAAGCCCCATGCCCGACGAGGTAGTGCAAACGCCCGGCAATGCAATGCCCGTCCCAACAGCCGACCTCGATCGCCTCGTCGCCGGCCGACACCACGCGCCGCACTCCATCCTGGGCCCGCATCAGCATGGAGGTGCGGTGACGGTCCGCGTCCTGCGGCCAGCCGCCGATGCCGTCACGGTGGTTACCCCGGCGCGGCGGGTGCCGATGATCCATGAACGCGCGGGCATCTGGTGCGCCGTGCTCGACGGACCAGACATCCCCCACTATTCGATCGACGCCCAGTACCAGGGCACGGTCATCCCAGGCGACGACCCGTACCGCTACCTGCCCACCCTCGGCGAGATCGACCTGCACCTGATCGGCGAGGGTCGCCACGAGCAACTGTGGCAGGTGCTCGGCGCCCACGTCCGGGTCTACGACTCCCCGTTCGGCTCGGTATCCGGGGTCTCCTTTGCCGTCTGGGCACCCAATGCCCAGGGGGTGCGCGTGGTCGGGGACTTCAACTTCTGGGACGGCACAGCCCACCCGATGCGGTCCCTTGGATCCAGCGGAATCTGGGAGCTGTTCGTCCCGGTTATCGGGAACGGGACCCTCTACAAGTTCCAGGTCCTCGGCCAGGACGGAACCTGGCGGGAGAAGGCCGACCCGATGGCCTTTGCCACCGAGGCGCCGCCGGGACGAGCATCAAAGGTGTTCACGTCCACTCATCAGTGGCAGGACGCCGCGTGGCTGGAGGCCCGAGCCGCAACTGATCCGCATCAGATGCCGATGTCCACCTATGAGGTGCACCTCGGCTCGTGGCATGTCGGCCTCAGCTACCGCGAGCTCGCCACCGAGTTGGTCAGGCACGTCCAGGAAACCGGCTTCACCCACGTGGAGTTCCTCCCCGTTGCCGAGCATCCCTATGGGCCCTCCTGGGGTTACCACGTCACGAGCTACTTCGCCCCGACCTCGCGCTTCGGCTCTCCGGATGACTTCCGCTTCCTCGTCGATGCCCTGCATGCCGCCGGGATCGGGGTCATCATCGACTGGGTGCCCGCGCACTTCGCCACCGACGACTGGGCCCTGGTCCGCTTTGATGGCACGGCCCTCTACGAGCACTCCGATCCGCGTCGAGGAGAGCACCCCGATTGGGGTTCGTACATCTTCGACTACGGCCGATCGGAGGTGCGCAACTTCCTGGTCGCCAATGCGGTCTACTGGCTCGAGGAGTTCCACGTCGATGGCCTCCGGGTCGATGGCGTCGCCTCGATGCTGTATTTGGACTACTCGCGCGAGGAGGGCGAGTGGTTCCCCAATGAGTTCGGCGGCCGCGAGAACCTCGACGCCGTGGCCTTTCTGCAGGAGATGAACGCGACGGTCTACAAGCGGGTTCCCGGCATCGTCACGATCGCCGAGGAGTCGACAGCGTGGCCGGGCGTCACCCGGCCCACCTTCCTTGGCGGGCTGGGCTTCGGGTTCAAGTGGAACATGGGCTGGATGCACGATGCCCTCGGATACGCCTCGCGGGATCCGATCCACCGTCAGTACCACCACAACGAGATGACCTTCTCGTTGATGTACGCGTACAGCGAGCACTTCGTCCTGCCCATTTCCCACGACGAGGTCGTGCACGGCAAGGGCTCGCTCATCAAGAAGATGCCCGGTGACCGGTGGCGCCAGTTGGCCGGCGTACGAGCCTTCCTGGCCTTCATGTGGGCCCACCCGGGCAAGAAGCTGCTCTTCATGGGTTCGGAGTTGGGCCAGTCAGCCGAATGGAACAGCGAGGCCAGCCTGGACTGGTGGCTCCTGCAGTTCGACGAGCACGCGGGAGTCCTGCAGGCGGTAACCGACCTCAACGCGGTGTACCGCCGAACCCCAGCCCTATGGCAGCGCGATGACGACCCGGCCGGCTTCGAGTGGATCGACGCCAATGACGCGTACTCCAATGCCTTCACCTGGCTGCGCTGGGACGCCGACGGGAACTGCTTGGCAGTGGCAGTGAACATGTCACCGACGCCACGCGAGGGCTACCGGCTGGGCCTGCCCTTCGTCGGCACGTGGCTGGAGATCCTGAACACCGATTCGGAACTCTACGGTGGAAGCGGACTGGGGAACCTCGGGTCAGTGCAGGCCGTCGCAGACCCCTGGCATGGGCGGCCCGCCTCGGCGGCAATCCTGCTGCCGCCGCTTGCCGCGGTCTACCTCTACTTCCCCCGGCAGCGCTAGCGAGCGGTCAGAACAGCGCGCTTGCCAGGGCCGTCCGGGCCGGAGCCACTGCCGGGTCGTCCCCAGCGATGAGGAATAGCTCCAGTAGTCGGGCGCGCACCTCATCGCGCTCTGCTCCACTCGTCGCGCGGACCATTGCAGTCAGCCGGGAAAATGCATCGGCCCACCGGCCCTCGAGTGCCTCGACATCGGCGGCGGCGAGCTGGCCGGCTAGGTCACCGGGCTGTGGCTCGCCCGTACCGGAATGTCCCTCCGTCCGGCGATAAAGCCCGACGGTCGCCAGGCCAGCCTTGGCGTCGGGATCCGATGGCGCGGTGTCCAGGACGGTGCGGTAAGCGCGCTCGGCTGCCTCCCAATCCCCCGCCTCGATGGCATCGAATGCGGCGATGAAACGCGGATCCACCGGCGCCTCTTGCTCCTGCGCCACTTCATCTGACGCACCGGCGACGGAGCCCGCGACTCCCTGCTCGGCTGCAACGCGGAGCAACTCGTCGAGGATCTCCCGGATCTGCGGTTCGGGGTAGGCACCCTGGAATAGCGGGATTGGCTGGCCCTTGATGACGGCGAAGACCGAGGGGATCGACTGGACCTGAAAAGCAGCCGAGATGCGTGGCTCTGCATCGACGTCAACCTTGGCGAGAATCCAGCGGCCCCCGTACTCGGCGGCGAGCTTCTCCAGGATCGGCGACAACTGCTTGCAGGGCCCGCACCAGGTGGCCCACAGGTCCAGGACGACCGGCACGGTCATCGATCGGTCGATCACGTCCGCCTGGAAGCTGGCCTCCGTGACATCGATGATGACCCCCTGAGGGGCATTGGCCCGCGCGGCGGCAGCTTGCTGCTCGTTCTGCTTCGTGGTGGCGAGGGCTCCAAGGTCAACGGCCCCGCGAAATGGCATCTGGCTCACGGGGGTCATTGTCCTGCAACGGCCGTGCGACCGCTCTCCGGCGGGTCGATATGTGCAGATGCCGACCAGCCAGGACAATGCGGGCATGCATGTGTCCGCGAAGGCCGATTACGGCATGCGTGCGCTGCTAGAACTCACGGCCGCCCACCATGTGAACCCGACGCAACTGGTCAAGGGCGAGGCCTTGGCCCGCAGCCAGGGAATCCCGCTCAAGTTCTTGGAGGGAATCCTGCGTCAACTACGGCAGTCCGGGATCGTCACGAGCATGCGAGGGGCCGAGGGTGGCTACCGGCTCGACCGCCACCCGCGAGAGATCAGCATTGCGGACGTCGTACGCGCACTCGATGGTCCGCTCGCGGCCGTCCGGGGTCAGCGTCCCGAGGACATCACGTACACCGGAGCCGCGGAGCACCTGCGAGAGGTCTGGATCGCCCTGCGCGCGTCGATGAGGCACATTCTCGAGCAGATCACCCTGGAAGACATCGCCACCGACACCCTGCCCGCAGAGGTCACCAAGCTGCTCGCTGAGCCGGGTGCCTGGAAGCGTCGCTCCAATCCGAGCTAGGAGGCCTCGCCCCGTTCAGACGTCGTCCACTTCTACGAAATCGGTCCTGCGCGTGACGAAGAGCAGTTGACCGTCAGCTTGTAGGGGGCTCGGGCACCCGGCTAAGCGCGAGGATTCGTTCAGCAGCGGCGAAGGGGTCACTGCGTCCATCGAGTACCTCTTCGGTGAGCCGATCCAGATCCGCCGCCCGCCCCGCGACCTGTTCGCGGACGGTGCCGAGCACGAGTGCGGTGATCTCCTCGCGGATCCGACGCAGTCGACGCTGGTGCCGCTCGCCACTGGTCTCGAGCCATCGGCCATGTTCGTCGATTGCCTCCACGAGTGCTTCGATGCCCTCGCCCGTCGAGGCGATCGTCTTGACCACGGGCGGCTTCCATTCCCCGCCGGATCCGAGATCGATCATGTGGCGCAACTCGCGGGCGGTGGAATCCGCACCATCTCGATCGGCCTTGTTGACCGCGAATACGTCGCCGATTTCCAGGATCCCAGCCTTGGCCGCCTGCACTGAGTCGCCCATCCCCGGGGCCACCAGGACGACGGAGGTGTCGGCCGTGGCCGCGATTTCCACCTCTGACTGGCCCACGCCGACCGTCTCGATGATGACGACATCGAAGCCCACCGCGTCCAGGACGCGGACGACCTGGGGGGTGGTCGCCGCGAGGCCGCCGAGATGGCCGCGCGATGCCATCGACCTGATGTAGACCCCGGGATCGGTTGCATGCTGTTGCATCCGGATCCGGTCGCCGAGAAGTGCGCCACCGGTGAACGGGGAGGACGGATCAACTGCCAGCACGGCAACGCGCTCACCGCGTCCCCGCAAGTAACCAATGAGAGCCGAGGTGGTGGTGGATTTACCCGAGCCTGGTGCTCCCGTAATGCCGATCACCCGGGCACCGCCAGCAAGGCTGGCGATCTGTCGCAGGGTCCCGATGGCATCGGGGCCGCCATTCTCGATCCGGGTGATCAGCCGGGCAATAGATCGGGTGTCACCATCCCGCGCCCGAACCAGGAGTTCGTCCACCGCTGGCTCCGCTGCCTAGGCAGGCACGCGCAGCAGCAGGGCATCGCCCTGCCCACCGCCGCCGCACAGTGCCGCAGCACCGATCCCCCCACCACGGCGACCGAGTTCATTCACCAGGTGCAGCACCAAGCGGGCACCCGACATGCCCACCGGATGGCCGAGGGCGATTGCACCACCGTTGACGTTGACGATCGTGTCGCTGACCTGAAGGGCTCGCATCGAGGCGAGGCCAACCGCCGCGAAGGCCTCGTTGATCTCGAAGAGGTCCACGTCAGATACCGCGATTCCCTCACGAGCGCAGGCTCGCTTGATGGCATTGGCCGGCTGCTCATGCAGTGAGGCGTCCGGGCCAGCAACCACACCGTGGGACCCGATCACCGCCAAAACGGGGACGCCGAACTCCTCTGCCTTGCGTCGACTCATGACGACGACGGCAGCACCGCCATCGGAGATCTGCGAGGCATTGCCGGCTGTGATCGTGCCGTCCTTGGCGAAGGCCGGGCGGAGTGCGGCGAGTGAGTCAGCAGTGGTCTCAGCCCGAATCCCCTCATCTTCAGTGATCAGGATCGGGTCGCCCTTGCGCTGGGGAACCGCGACCGGAGCGATTTCCTCGGCGAAGACGCCACGGGCCTGCGCGGCAGCGGCGCGCTGGTGCGAGGTTGCTGCGAAGGAATCCTGTTCTTCGCGGGTCAGGCCGTACCGCGAGTTGTATCGCTCCGTCCCCTCGCCCATCGCGCAGTCGTCGAATGCACAGGTGAGTGCGTCCAGCGCCATCGAGTCGGCCATCGACCAGGGTCCGTACTTGACCCCCTGTCGGGATCCGGTGAGCAGGTGCGGGGCATTGGTCATCGACTCCATGCCGCCCGCGACCACCACGTCGCACTCCCCCGCCCGGATCAGCTGGTCGGCCAGCGCGATCGCGTTCAGACCGGACAGGCACACCTTGTTGATGGTCAGGGCTGGGACGTCCATCCCGATGCCAGCCTTCACGGCCGCCTGCCGCGCGGTGATCTGCCCGGCACCCGCCTGGAGAACCTGGCCCATGATCACGTACTCCACGGCCGAGGCAGGAACTCCTGACCGCTCGAGCGCAGCCTTGATGGCCACCCCGCCAAGGTCGGCGCCGGTGAAACCGGTCAGCGAG
>JAULZL010000368.1:0-4240 GCA_032117355.1 Candidatus Nanopelagicales bacterium | reverse complement strand
ATGGATTGACTGCAGTCGCTCTCACACCGACCGACCCGACATCATGGGCGGGCTGGCGCTGGGGCCCATGCTCATCAGTCCAAGGGGAATCGGCCTCGGGATGCGATGGCCCACTGGTAGGCGTCAACTGGGGCGAGTTTGGGAACGATAAACCCTCCATTGACCTCAGGGAAGCCAGCCATGTCCAGCACGATCCCCAGTTGCGTTGTCGACGAGATTGTGCGGCCGTCAGCGGGAAGAAAGTCAGCCGGGAGCTTGACGCCGAGCGGGAAGAGCCGCACCTCACCGACGAAGGGAAAGGCTGGTGTCGGCCATGAGGCAGGCACCTTGAATGACTGAATACCAGACCCAACCATTTCGCCGAGCGGGATTTCGACGAATCCCAATTCTCTGAGAAATGGCGTAGGACCGTTGTGCGCGGCCGTGAAGTAGACCTGACCTGGGTAGAGGTGCGTGGGCTTCGCCCCTGGGTAGTACCCGTGCTGCGTGAACGTCCACTGCACCGTGCCAGGCCCTGAGGCCACACGCGTGAGCGGGCCGTCCGCGACCGGCAGAGCGAAGGCACTGCTTCGGCAGTTGAATGCGCAGCCAATGAGCGAGTAGACCGCGGGAAACTCGCTCATCACGAGGAACTGTCCTCGCATAGACGTCTCATTGCTCAGACCCCAGAACTTTCCCACGAATGCATTCACCGAGGCCAGGGGCGGATCAGCCGCTGCGTCGACGTAAGGGCTATTCTCTCGTTCCGCCACGGGCGTTGCACTGGCAACTTCACCGCTACCCCCGCTTCCGGGGTTCGATGGGGCTGCACTGACCGCCGACGCACTCGACTCGGCGGCTGCAGCTTCCTGGGATTCCGCCATTGAGCTCGGCAGAGCGCTGGCCGAACTGACGTCGGGTGACACCGGCGCCGCCTGCCGATCCTCTGGCGCACATGAGACACAGAGCAGAGCCGTCATCGCGATGATCACTACACGCATAGTTGATCGCCATTCATGATCGGGAGTTGATGGCATGTGTTCAAGTACCCCGGGACGATCACAGGTGACGTCCCCCTGAGTGATGGGTGTCCGACGCGACCCCTCGCTCGCAGATGAGCCTTGCCTTCAGTGACGGCTTCTTCACACGACATCACGGCTTTCCGTCTATGCGCGGCTCTGGTCAAAGGCTTCATCTCCTATTCGAGGAGCGATAACCCGGAGACCCGACACCAATACGGATTAAGGGATGAAGCGTTGAGGTGCTAGAAGGACCGGATTGGACGAACCCGCGCCCACTCGGGCTGAAGGTCCATGATCTGGTCCCCTCCGCCCATACTCTGACTCCACGCAAGGCCTCCAAACTCCAGATTCGAACTCCAGTAACTGTCGTCGTAAGTCCCGTACTCGCCACGATCAAACCCGTACGCGCTCATGCGGAACGCGACGTTTTGTCCGCCTACGCATTCACCTGTGGGTGGCGTGTTCGGGTTACGCGAGTAGTTGCACATGGCATTCAACTCATCCTTAGACGGCAGGAACCACTGCCCGGCACGGGTGCCAGCAGGGGCATACTCCAGCACTGCCACAGCGGCATCCGAACCACATTCAGCTGACGCTGCCATCGCTGCAGTGTTGGCGGCACCGTCACCAATAGCCTCGCCATCCGCGTCAGAAACCTCCGTAAAGCCATCACACCACGAAAGGCCGTTCTCGCCAGCACCCCATGCTTTAGGCGCCATCTCGTAACGCAACCCGTCATAAATCAAGAACACCACGCCGCCCCCAGGTCCCGCATCACCCACGACATACGTCACCGAACTCCGACCGTCAGTGTTGGCCGGCGGATCTGAAGAGACTCCGTCGCTGGAGGCATCGGATGGCGTCGCGACCGGTGATGCACTGTTGGTCGGCGCTGGATCGATGGGCGCGGCCGAGCGTTCAGCGTTTGAGCAGCCCGCTAGCAGGAGCGCGCACACGACCACCGCTAGTGCGAATTTCAGTCTGGTCATCGGGTTACCTTTCGTCGAACGGTGTGCGCAGCCCTCCACCGGATCCGCCCATCAGTGGAAACGCGTGATGTCGGATGAGGAATGCGTGACTGAAGGCTAGGACTCATGTGCGAGGGAGGGGTCGCGTCGAACACCCACCAATCTGGGGGTGTGAGCCATTCGACGGCAACGTCCGCGCCCGCCGTGGAAGGCGACCCCTCTGAAGAGTGGGGGGCGCACGGGGCTGGGCGGCTGAAGTCCTTGGCTACGGTCAACACTCACCCTGGAATACCGTGGAGGTATGCATGTCGCGTAGGCGAAACGTGCGAAGCGTGGTTGCGATTGCGGGTTGTGCGGCTCTCCTGGCCTCCTGCGGTGGGTCCGAGCCCGCACGCAGTGCAGCTTCGGCCGCTCCTGCGATGGCGGCCTCTCCGTCGAGTGGAGGAGATGTCGCCCTCGATTCTCCCCAAGCGTCTCCGATGGACGCAGGCGTGTCCGCTCCGTCGGACATTGGCACTGGCGACTCCTGGCCCGGGCGGGTCGTATGCCCCGAGCGCAGCTCTTGGACCATGAAAGTGAAGGTGAGCAACGCGACGCCCCTGTCACTGACCCTTGGAGCTGGCTCCATCGTGTGCAGCGACTGGTCGGGGGTCTCCACGCCGCCCACCGCAATGACGGGCCAGGTCGTGACGCAGGACGGCACGTCGATCTTCACGCTCGAGCCCAGTGACAACACCGATAGAAACTGGACGATTGGCGTGTTGGCCGGGTCCCGGCAGATCGGGACATTCAGGGCCCGGATCCCTCGTGGCACTTCGCAGGTTCGACTCGGTAACGACCCGTACGGCGCCGACGGCTGCACGACCCAACGCATCGGAGCCGATCCCAGCGGCATCGATCCGATCGACACGCCTGTCAAGATCGATGACCAGACCTTCATGCTGTTCTCAGACGGATCGAACATCCTCGTCACGGTCTGCGGCCCTGATGGTCAGATCACCGACCCTGTGACCGGCGGCAGCCCTGCCGCGGAAGCGCTGGGGGAGCAAGCCCAGGCAGATGACCTGGCGTTGTCGTACCGAAAGGACTCGACGATCTGCATCGAGAACCTCTCCTCGATCACCCCGGTGGTCATATTCACTGACAAGCGCGAGCAGGTCGGCGAGGGTCCACTGAAATACCGAGAGAGAGCCTGCGCGACAGGGTCGAAAGACGGGGTCGTGGATGTCCGCGGCCGAATATGGCTTCCGGAGCCCAATGTTCAGATGGAGTTCTGGGCGGATAACCCCGTCATCGGCGCTCCGAAGGCGGGTTTGAATCAGGTGGGCTCCGGGAAATGCCTTACGCCCAGATTCTCGTACGACGAGGGCGACTATGAGTTGTGGGATGACGGACTTTTACGGTATCGGGTTGAGCGCCTGCCAGATGGTGTGGGAAAGGTGTTCCGCATGACGATTCGGGACAGCGCAAATCCCTCAGCCGATGGCAAACCTTCAATGTGCACCATTTTCGGGTAGTGCCAATCGAGCGTCTCCCTTGTGATCGCCGCGGTCACCAATCGCCACTGACTCAACCGCCCACTTTGAAAGGGGATCAACGATGCGTGTTCTGATGTTCGCGATGACGGCTCTGCTTTGCGTGTCGTGCGCTCCACAAGATCGTCAGGCTTCAGCGCTGTCGTCCGACGACAGCTCGGCCAGCGCTCTGCCGAATCCATCGGCGCAATCCCAGGAAGACGTTGACTCTGGCGGAGGATCTACCTCGGGGGCCTCGCAGGAGCAAGCCCAGACAGACGGGCCGGCGTTGGCGGCACCATCAGACTCCACGACGATGTGCATCGAGAACCTCTCCTCTGTTACCCCGGTGATCACGTTCACGTCCTACAAGGAGCAGCTAGGCGAGGGCTCACTCAAGTATCGTGCGAGAGCCTGCGCGACAGGCTACGACACCAGGACGTCGCATGTTCGCGGTCGGATAGAAGTGCCGGCACCCTACGCGTCGTTGGATTTCACTGCGGATACTCCCAGCCTCCCGTTTTACAAGCCGTACGGGGCTCTCTGGCAGGAAAGGGATAAACAAGACGAACCCCCGGCGCGGTGCATTGGGCCCGATGGGTACTCCGTTGGTGATCGCCGGATTTGGGATGACGGACTTTTGCAGTACGTGATTGAGCGCCAGCCAAATGGTGTGGGAAACGTATTCCTGCTCACCATTCGGGCGAGCGCAAAGCCCTCGGCCGATGGCACGCCTGCCAAGTGCCCCAAGTGACGG
>JAULZL010000367.1:0-6118 GCA_032117355.1 Candidatus Nanopelagicales bacterium | reverse complement strand
TCTTTGAGCGGCTGGCCAACCCTGGGTATGGCGCTGGCGGGTTGCTGACAGTCGATCTCGGATCGGCCGAACGGGCGGCCCGATTCATGGAGCATCTGCAGAATCGGGAGAGTTTCGGCTACATGGCGGTGAGCCTGGGATTCAGTGAGACGCTCATGAGTGCCAGCGCTTCAAGCACGTCCAGTGAACTGGACGAGAAGAGTCTGGCCCAGGCCGGCATTTCGAGCGGGCTGGTGCGGCTGTCGGTCGGCTACACCGGGCTGCTCGAGGAACGTCTTGCACAGCTCGAACGAGGCTACCGTGCGGTGAGTGACTGAGATGGCGACGGCATCGAGTTGCGTGGCCAATGGCTGCGGTCACAGCCGTCTGGTCTCTCGTGGTTGTCGAACCGGTTCTCGTTTGCGGTGGTCGCTGGACATTGCCGCAAAAAACCCTCTACAACAAGCCTTTCGGGCCCGTAGCTCAGCGGTTAGAGCAGGGGACTCATAATCCCTTGGTCGTGTGTTCGAATCACACCGGGCCTAGTTTCGTTTGGTGCCGTGTTTTCCAGTACGGATCGCATTTCCGGGGGTGCGGCGTCGGCACCCCCGGAAGGGGCACTGTTAGCAAAACTGTTAGCAAACGGCCCGGAGAACACCCGCTGGAGGGCTTCGAACGCCACCCAGGCCGCCTCGGCTGTCCGCTGGGCGTCGGTACCCACATAGAACCGCAGGGTCGTCTCGATCGACTCGTGCCGCATCAGTTCCATCAACTGGGCGGGCATCAGCCGCGCCGCCATAGCCCGCCCGCGTGTGCAAGTAGACGGCCAAGATCCGGCGCTCGTTCTTGAGGATGACCTTTCGGACCACGGCGTCGCCTGGCTAGGCGAAGTGGGCGAGCCGGTACTGGAATTGCCGCTCAAGGATCTCCGCCTCGACCTTTATACTGTCTCGGTCGCGGCCGTAGAGTTCGATCAGGGGGCCGAAGCGTAGCCCGGCTGGGTTCTTGGGCGAACGCGAGCACGGTCCCGAGAAACTTGGTCTGCCAGTCGATGTGCCGGAGCCAGTAACTGACGTCGGCCAGCGCGAACACCTCCTGAAGAAGCACGCCCCGGGATTCAGTTGGGTGTGTTCAGGGCGGAGAGGAGTGTACGGGGCTCGGTCGCGGGTCCATGTCGGGCGCGGTTCTGGGGCGGCAGCCGAAGTCTTGCGCGCGATGGGGGTCGCGCTAGAATTCTCGGATGAAGAACAACTCCCGCGACCACTTCCCTCTCCTCTGCTGTCACCGGGCATCCTTCAGCCGCCCCATCTCGATCCCGGCCGCCGCACGGTGCCCGGACGCTGGCGCAAGTTTCCTCAAGCGCTCGACGTGGACCGAGTTCCGCGCGGTGTTGGCTGGCCTCCGGGATCAGTGCCCGACCGCCATGCCCGTGGTGATCCGGACGGCATGGCTCCCCGACACGATTCTCGGGCAGTGCGTTCGGCGGCGGCAGCGGTTCGTGGTCCTTCTCAACGACGAGATGGGCGAGCCGCAGGCCGTCGAGGTGCTCTGCCACGAATGGGCGCACGCGGTGGCTTGGAACTTCGCCGTCGACCGGCTCATCAATGCGCCCGACACCGACCCCGTGGAGTTCGAGCGGGCCTGCCATGACGAGGCTTGGGGCTGCGCCTACTCGCGGGTCTGGCGGGCGTATCTGGACGTCACCCGGGAGGCGGCGTGACCGTGCCGCGGTGGTCGCTGGTTATCGGGTGGGTGGGCATGACTCGCTGGTCAGCCCCGAGATATACTTCGGGCATGACGGCCACCACTCACTCGCGTATCACGATCGAGCCCGGCAAGTGCGGCGGAAAGCCCTGCATCCGGGGCATGCGCATCCGGGTGTCCGATGTCCTCGAACTCCTCGCCAACGGTGCCTCCATCGAGGAGATCCTGGCGGACTATCCCTACCTCGAGCGTGACGACATCCTCGCCGCCATCGCCTACGCCGCTCAGCAGACGAACCACGTCGTCGTTGAGGTCGCATGAGGTTTCTGGTCGATAACCAGTTGCCTCCCTCCCTGGCCCGTTGGCTCCGCGACCGTGGACATGACGCCGAACACGTGTTCGAGAGCGGCCTCCACCTGTTCGACGACCGCGATCTGTGGGCGCGGGCGCTGGCCGATGCCCGGATCGTCGTCAGCAAGGACGAGGACTTTCTCTACCTCGCCAACCAACCAGGGGACGCGGGACGGTTCCTTTGGGTGCGGCTGGGCAACTGCAGGAACGACGCCTTGCTCACGGCGTTTGCCCGGTCGTTCGATACGATCGTCGCAGCCTTCGACTCCGGGCAGACGGTCGTCGAACTGATCTGAACGCGGATAAAGCTGCCGGCCGCATCACGACGAGAACGTTCCGACCACAGGCCTCGCGTGGGCAATCCACCGTCCCGCCCACTGTTAGCAAAACTGTTAGCAAACGCCCTCTCGGTGCTTGAATCCTGCGCCGATCAACATGCGCTGTTTCCGAGAAATTCGCATGACCGCGATG
This sequence comes from Candidatus Nanopelagicales bacterium, assembly GCA_032117355.1. Taxonomy (GTDB): domain Bacteria; phylum Actinomycetota; class Actinomycetes; order S36-B12; family S36-B12; genus REEB460. Next base: position 3,613 of record JAULZL010000367.1, on the reverse strand, counting down.
CGACCGCGACCTATTCTTCGGGCTCGTCTCCACTCATAATCCCTTGGTCGTGTGTTCGAATCACACCGGGCCTACTTCGATTTGGTTCCGTGATTTCCTGTGCGGATCGCGCTTCCGAGGGTGCGGCGTCGGTACCCACGTAGAACCGCAGGGTCGTCTCGATCGACTCATGCCGCATCAACTCCATCAACTGGGCAGGCATCAGCCGCGCCGCCGAACGCACGGCGGAAGTCGTGGGCTGATGCGTACTTCACCTTCTCGGGATCCTTGGGGTTCACGTACACCTTCACGCCCGCCGCCTTGCCGATCTTCGAGACGATCTTTGCCACCTCCGGTGTCTCCAACAGGAAAAGGGCGAACTCCGGGGCGATGGGTAGCCGCCGGTCGGCGTTCCCCTTCTCCAACTCTCCCGGGATCTGCAGCATCGGCCGTCCATCCCTCGGGAAGACGGGGAAGATCTTCTCGGGCCTATTCCACCAGAGGTCGAGCGACTTGAAGCATCAGTTACTCTCCACCGAATCGTCTGGCAAGAGCCAAACGAGTTGTCGCACGTGTTCAACAATCGCCGTCAAGGAGCAAGCCATAGCGTCGTCGCTGACCCCATAAAGACTTGCGATGTCGCTCACTCCATAACCTTGCAGAAATAACTCGAGGAGTCTTTGCGAATCGGCGTTCAGTCGCCCCTTCGCGGTTGTCAGCCTTGAAGGGCTCTGCGATCGCCACCAAAACGGTGCTTCCCTGTGGTTCATACTGATCCCCGGCTAGGACTCTGACGAGAGGCAGCCGCCTCTGCATTTCGCTAATGCGACACCCGGCACCAAAAGGGGTCATCCGAAATTTGTGAGCCTTTTCCCGCGTGGCTCTCGCATACCTGGATAGTTCTTTTCTGCGGATATCATTGGGGTTTTGACCCCCGTGCCATCGCAGGAAGCGGAAAATGCCAGTCGGTTCCGACACCCATTTGCAGGGTCTTTTAGACCTCGTGCGAAGGGGTGACCCGCGAGCAAAGTCCCTCCTCCTGGATCACGCCCGTGACCGCCTGCTACGGCTCACCCGCAGGATGTTCATGAACTACCCGACGCTCCGGCGATGGGAGGCGACCGACGATGTCCTTCAGAAGAGCCTCATCCGTCTCAGCAGGGCTTTGGACGCCGTGGAGGTGGACTCTGCCAGGCACTTTTTGAACCTAGCCGCGACCCAGATCCGAAGAGAGTTGCTTGACCTCAAGAAGCACTACTTCGGTGCCCACGGAAAGGGGCGACACCACCACACCGACAAGCAGGCTCCCGACGAGGCCGGTGGATCGCTCCATAGCCGTACCGATGAGCCCGAAGATCTTTCGCAGTGGGAGAACTTTCACAGCCAAGTGGAGAGCCTCCCGGAAGATCTGAAGGAGGTCGTCAACCTGCTGTTCTACAAGGGCTTGAGCCAGGAGGAAGCGGCGGACGTGCTTGGCGTTTCCCAATCCACCATCAAGCGTCGCTGGCACGAAGCACGAGTTCGCCTTCACGAGACACTCCGTGACCGATCAGGATGAAGAACTTCTGGCACGTCTGCTCATCCACTGGGATGAACTAGCGGAGCGTGGGCAGGAGCCGTCGCCGAACGAACTCGCGAAGGATCGTCCTGAACTCATGGACGAACTGGCCAGAAGGATTCGGGCACTGAAGGCGACGTCGTGGTTGTCGGAACCCCTGGAGGAAGACCCGCCGTTCGGCGAACGGGGCGATCCTGATTACGACCCCGACTCATCCACTCCATCAAGGCCGTTAGGCCGTCGCTACCGCCTTGACGCTCTGGTTGGAGAAGGTGGTTTCGCCCAGGTGTACCGAGCCTACGACCTTGGCCTCCACCGCACGGTGGCGGTCAAGATCCCGAAGCCCTCTCGCAACGAACTCGCCGGCACGTTCCTTGCAGAGGCACGGCGGATCGCACATCTCAAGCACGACAACATCGTTGCTGTCTACGACGTCGGGGTAGAGGACAAAAACTTCTTCATCGTCAGCGAGTTCATGGAGGGGGAGAGCCTCGCCCAAAGGCTCGCCAAGGGGACGCTTCGCGAGGAAGAGACGATCTCTTGGATCACCGGTATCGCGGATGCCCTGCAATACGCCCACTCCCGCAATGTCGTGCATCGTGACGTCAAGCCCGCGAATATCCTCATTGACCATCACGGAAAGGCGAAACTCGCCGACTTCGGGATCGCGAGTCTGACAGGGGTAAGCGAGTCGTCACCGAACCACTTCGGCACCCTGAACTACATGAGCCCCGAGAGGGTCGGAGGTAGTCAGGGCGACGCCCGCTCGGACATCTATGGTCTCGCGGTGGTTATGTACGAGGCTCTTACGGGCAGACCTCCACCCACATCGCCCGCCCGTGGAAGAGACTGGCTCACGGGTGTTCCCAAAGGGCTTCGGCGTGCCTGCGAAAAGGCACTGAGCCATGATCCTGCCAACCGACAGCAGACGGCGGGTGAGTTTTCTGAAGACCTGCGACGAGTCGGGAGAAGGCGTCGGGCAACAAGGGCGGCCACGTGGGTCGCCAGCCTATGTGGTGTCGCTCTGGCCGTCGGCCTCCTCGTCGCCCCCGGCTCGAGGCAGGCTCTGGCCATGTGGTGGAAGAGCCTGAAGGGTGATCCTGTCGCCCACATCACGGTCGCAGGCTTTGGGGATCGGCACATCCTCTCTGGCACGCTCCCCATCGCCTGGGCAAAGGAAGGGGTTCTGGCGGACATCAAGGAACCGGGAATCGTTGAGTTTGAACCGCTCCACGAATCCTCGTTCGTGCTGGACATGGATGTGGAGGTGCGGAACCACAAGGGTCGGGTCGTCATTTCGGTCGGTGAGCCGAATGCGACGACGGAAGTGTCCCTGGGTAGGCGCGTGCCGCCTGATGAACTGGAGCCACGGATCGCGTGCAGGCTCGTGCGGTCACACGCGTTTGGTGGGCGATGGTTTCAAGATCCGCTCTTGCCAGCAGACAAACGAGTGACGTTGCAACTCGTGGTGGTTGACGACCTGAAGTTTCTTCTCTGTGACGGCAGGGTCCTCTGCGACATGACGGGAGATGCGACCGACTGCCGTATGCGGATCGTGGCTGAAAGACAACTGGACGCGACGATCTACGGGCTCAGCGTTCGTCCGCTCACACCCGATGATGCACGCATGGTCGGATGTGAGTTTCCGGTGCGTGACATGGCGTGTGATGTACCGCAGACGTTGCACCGACTGGCAGACCAGGCCGACAAGTCCGCTGGCCGAGCCCCCGTGATCGGTGAGAGTTATGTCCTCCATGATCCGTGGCTCGCAATGAAGTGGATTGATGCTGCCGAATACGTGATGGGATCCCCGACACAACCGCTGAAGCAGCAAGGCTCGGGATCGGAACGGGTGTCGTTCTCGCACGGCTACTGGATTGGCCGTTACGAGGTGACGCAGGAGCAGTGGGAGAGCGTCATGGACTCCAATCCGAGCCGAATCAAAGGCTCGCCTTATCTGCCCGTCAACTTCGTCTCGTGGTCGGACGCGTGTGAGTTCTGCAAACGTCTGACGGAGCACGAACGCGAGGCCGGCCGTTGCTCCGAGGGCTACGTATACCGCCTGCCGACCGAGGC
>JAULZL010000366.1:0-1638 GCA_032117355.1 Candidatus Nanopelagicales bacterium | reverse complement strand
CGACATCGGTTCGCAACTCCGCCTCGACTGTGTCGCGAAGGGCGGCTAGCCAGTCCAATTTGTAGGTGAAGTGGTCATGTCCGGGCTCGCGACCATTGGGGACGTAGACGCTCCAGACTCGAATCCCGTCGCAGGTGGCGCCAATGGCCCGAGGTTCGACGGCTCCCTCATATTCCGGCTGCCCGGGGAGTCCCAGGGTCACATCACGTAAGCCCACCCGGCTGATGAGGGCCACTCCATTCCACCTTCCCGTCCCAAGGGTGGCAACTTCGTAGCCAAGGGCCTCGATGGGCATGGCGGGGAAGGCGGCATCGGTGCACTTCAACTCCTGCAGGGCCAGGACATCCGGCGAGGCCTTCTCAAGCCAGGCCAGGACACGATCGAGGCGGGCTGTCACAGAATTCACGTTCCACGTGGCGATCCGCACGATGAGCAGCCTAACCACGCCTCGATCGCGGATTTCCCGGATCGACGGAGAGACGGGTACCCTACGAGGGCTCTGCTTTGGACGGTTCCTTATGTCCAGCGGAGCACGCAAAAGCCCTCCTGCCACGGAGAGACCGTGGCCGCTTAGACCAAAGGAGGTGGGTTTTTCATGCGTCAGTACGAAGTCATGGTGATCCTCGACCCTGAGCTCGAGGAAAAGACAATCGCCCCAAGCCTGGACGCGTTCCTGAACGTGGTGAAGGCCGACGGCGGCACCGTCAACAAGGTCGACATCTGGGGTCGTCGACGTCTCGCCTACGAGATCAACCACAAGGGCGAGGGGATCTACGCGGTTCTCGATCTGACGGCCACCAAGGAGTCGGTCGCCGAACTGGATCGCCAACTCAGCCTCAATGAGGCCGTCATGCGCACCAAGGTCATCCGTACGGACGGCGGCAACTAATGGCCGCCGGCGACATCGTTGTGACGGTCGTCGGTAATCTCACGAACGACCCTGAACTGCGGTTCACGCCGAGCGGGGCTGCAGTCGCATCCTTCACCGTCGCGTCGAGTTCTCGCTATCTGGACAAGGCGACTAACGAGTGGAAGGACGGCGAACCGACCTACCTGCGCTGCAGCGTGTGGCGGCAGTACGCCGAGAACATTGCTGAGTCTCTGACCAAGGGAACGCGGGTCATCGTCACCGGGCGCTTGAAGCAGCGCTCATACGAGACTCGTGAGGGCGAGAAGCGCACGGTCATGGAGGTCGAAGTCGACGATGTCGGCCCGGCCCTGCGGTACGCGACTGCGAAGGTCAATCGCGTGCAGCGCCAGGGCGGTGGCTTTGGTGCCGAGGGTGGATCGACCGGTGCGGCCGAGGATCCGTGGGCCAATGGTCCGTCAGGTGGCGCGGTATACGACGAGCCGCCCTTCTAGGTCTGATCGGTTCGTTCTGACCTCAGGACAGCGAAAACAATCCCCAAAACTTCACTCACAGGAGCAACCACAGTCATGGCACGAGACCGAGACAAGGACAGCAACCGCCGGGGACCAAACCGCGGCAAAGACGAGAAGATGCCGAAGAAGAAGGCATGCGCCTTCTGCCGGGAGGAAGCCAAGACCGGCGTGAAGGCGATCAATTACAAAGACGTGAACCTGCTCCGCAAGTTCATCTCCGACCGGGGAAAGATCCGGGCTCGCCGGGTGACGGGC
>JAULZL010000365.1:0-5087 GCA_032117355.1 Candidatus Nanopelagicales bacterium | reverse complement strand
CCGGGGGAATCGGCGCAGCTGACATGCAGGACCTTGCGAGACTGATCAAGAGTTGGGCACCCGAACGCACGGTGCTCCTCGTCGAGCACCACATGGAGCTCGTCATGGACGTCTGCGACCTCATTTGGGTGCTGGACGCGGGCAAGGTCATCGCGGCCGGGACTCCGGACGAGGTCCGCAACGATCCGGCCGTGCTGGCCGCTTACCTCGGTGAGGAGGAGGTGGCCTGATGCTGACGGTCACAGACCTTTCGGTCACATATGGAGCTGTGCGGGCGCTCTCGGGCGTCTCGCTGAGCGTTCCGCCGGGGGAAGTCACCGCAGTCATCGGGGCGAATGGGGCGGGCAAGTCCACCCTGATGCGTACTCTGGCCGGGCTGGTGAAGCCCGCCTCAGGATCAGCGTCCCTCAATGGCGTGACCATCACCGGTCGCAAGCCGGAGGACATCGTCCGAATGGGTGTTGCGCTGGTTCCCGAGGGACGATCAACCATCCCCGACCTCACGGTGGAGGAGAACCTTCGGCTCGGCGGCCTCTGGCGCAGCCGAGTTGAGCGAATGGCCTCCCAGGAGGAGGTCTTCAACCTTTTTCCGATCCTGGGCGAGCGCAAGGGCCTGCGGGCGGACACCCTGAGCGGCGGCGAGCGGCAGCAACTAGCCATCGGTCGCGCACTCATGTCGGAGCCGCGGTGCCTGCTGCTCGATGAGCCGTCGCTGGGGCTGGCGCCGCTCATCGTGACCCAGATCCTCGAGCTGGTCAGTCGACTGGCCCGCGACTCTGGCCTGGCGGTGCTGCTCGTTGAACAAAATGCCGTGACCGCACTGCGAGTCGCGACCACCGGAGTCGTCCTGAACCTCGGCGAGGTGGTGCAGTCCGGCTCGGCCGAGGCGATCCGCTCCGACGAGCAACTCCGTCACGCTTACCTCGGGTACTAGGGGGACCAGTGACTACATTCATCGAATACCTACTTGGCGGCATCAGCAGCGGCGCGATCATCGCCCTGATGGCCTTGGCCATCGTGCTGATCTGGCGCTCCACCCGGGTGGTCAACTTCGCCCAGGTCGGGCAAGCCATGTTCACGACCTACGTGGCGCTGACGGTGCGGGACGCGACGGGCTCGTGGCTCTATGCCCTTGTCGTCGCGATCATCGCTGGCGGGATCCTCGGCCTCATCGTGCACTGGCTGGTGATCCGCCCCGTGAAGCGTGCGGACACCTCCGGGGCCATCATCGCGACCTTCGGTGTGCTGATCGCCCTCCAGGCCCTCGCCGGGATGGTCTGGGGTGGCGATACCCGGGGATATGCCCCACCGGTGAGCAATGAGGGCATTGAGCTAGGTGGACGGATCTGGCCGTTCTCTGCCTACGACGTGCTTGTGGTGGCGGTGATGATCGCACTGGTGGTCGGGCTGACCCTGCTCTTCACGCGAACGAATATTGGCCTGCAGATGCGTGCCTCCGCTTTCAACCCCGAGGTGGCCCGGTTGTCCGGAGTCCGGGTGAGTCGTTCACTGGCGCTGGGCTGGGTCATCGCTGGGATGGTGGGTGCTGTCGGCGGCGTCCTGGTGGCGCCTGTCTCGAATGTGTCGCCGAACAGCTTCGACATCCTGCTGGTATTTGCCTTCACGGCCGCCGTCATCGGTGGTCTGGACAGCCTGGTGGGGGCGGTGACGTTCGGTATTGGCACCGGGCTGGTCATTTCGCTGGTCTCGGGCTACAGCGACTCGAGTAATGCTCCGGTCGTGGCCCTGGTCCTCTTGGCCCTGAACCTCCTGCTGAAGCCGGACGGCGTCTTCGGCCATCACAACTCGCGGGCGGTGTAGTCATGCGTAATCTCCTGGTCCTTCCGGGCTTCCGGTTCGTCCTTCATGGGGCGATTGCCGCTGCCGCCTGGTTCGCGCTGATCACGTTGAACAACAACGTCGAGCCGCTAACGAGCTACTACCTCGCGCTCATCGGCATGTATGCCACGGCGATGTTCGGCATGACCATCTTGGTGGGCCTATCCGGCCAGGTTTCCCTCGGCAACGGGGCACTGATGGCTGTTGGCGGATACGTCTTCGCCATCACCTCGCTCAACTGGCAGACGGTGCCGATCCTGGGCCTGCCGTGGAATGCCCTGTGGTCCATGGGGTTCGCGGCCGTCGGCGGAGTGCTGGTGGGCCTCCTCATCGGTGGCCTTGCCGCCCGACTGCGTGGGCCTTACCTCGCCGGTCTAACCCTCGGTGTGGCCGTGGGCATCCCGGCCATTGCCAATCGCTTCCCTGGGCTCCTCGGAGGCGAGAACGGCCTCATGCTGACCGTCCCGTATCCCGAGGGCGGTTACACGACCGAGTCCGCCGTAGAGGTGGAATCAGTTGATCTCCTACCCACGGACCAGCCGGAGTTGGCAACGGAGCAGGCGCCCCTGGAAGATGAGGTCACCGGTGACGGCGATCTGCTGACCCTCGACGACTTCGGGGGAGGTGCGAGCAGTCCCGCTGTTGAGCCGAGCATGGCGCCGGATGACTTGTTGACGGCTGATGACGTCATGGGGGCATCAGCAGCGCCGAGCCTTGATCCGGGCACGGACGCAGGCGCCCTGGATTCCGGAGTAGCGGACGCCGGCGGGCTGGATGCGGGGGGCCTTGACGCGTCCGATGCCGGGCTTCTCGACGGCGGATTCGTCCTTGAGCACTGGCAGGCCTCGCTCTCGATCACGGTCGCGTGCATCCTGGGATTCGTCGCACTGAACCTCGTGCGCAGTCGGCAGGGGCGGGTGTGGCAGGCAGTTCGCGACGACTCGATCGCGGCAGCGGTCTCTGGAATCTCACCGGCGGGGTCGAAGGTATCGGCCTTCGTCGTTAGCAGCCTGTTCGCCTCGTTGGCCGGGGCCGTATTCGCCCAACTTCTCAGCTACGTGGGCCCGGGTGCCTTTGGCCTGGGACTTTCCCTGTCCTTGCTCGTGGGGATCGTGCTGGGAGGGCGGTCCTCGCTGCTAGGGGCCATCATCGGTGCGTTCCTGCTGGTCTGGATGCCAGTTGCCGTGGACGGCCTTTCGACCAACCGCGGCTGGCCAGAGCAGGTGACGAATAATGCGCCGAACCTCCTCTATGGCCTCCTTGTGGTGATCGTGGTCCTGGTCGTCCCTGGTGGGGTGACCGGAAGCCTCCAGCGGGCCCTTGCGCCCGTCCTGCGCCGGGTGGGTTCGGGCACCAAGTAGCGGATTTGTGTGGCGCACTGGCCCGGGAGTGGCTAAGTTCACAAGACACACGCGTAAACGGGCAGGACATGCGGGGGAACGCTTGACAGACGTGGTCCACGTCGCCGCATCTGCCCACGCGCATCTGAGGAGGGAACACGTGAGGAAGACCATTGTGACCCGCGCGGTTGCAGTCGGGGTTATCTCGGCTGTAGCCATCGCAACCGCGGGACCGGCGAGTGCTGCCGACCCAGGAGTAAGCAAGACCGAGATCGTGATCGGCACTACGACCCCGCAGACGGGGCCGGCGTCACCCGGTTACAAGGATGTTGCCCCGGCCTCCCTGGCCTACTTCAATTACCTGAATAGCAAGGGCGGCATCAATGGTCGCAAGGTCAAGTTCGTCATCAAGGACGATGCCTACAACCCGGCGCAGACCAAGAAGGTCACGAGCGAACTGATCCTCAGTGACAAGGTCTTCGCCATCTTCAGTGCGCTGGGCACCCCGACTCACTCGTCGGTCGTGGCTGACGTCAATCGGCGTGGTATCCCAGACGTCTTCGTCAACACCGGCGGCGTGAGCTTCGACAACCCGAGGAAGTACCCGACCACCTTCCCGTACTTCCCGTCCTACACCGTCGAGGCCAAGGTCATGGCCGCCTACATCCAGGGCGATGCGGCACTCAACGCCAAGAAGAAGTGCCTCTTCTACCAGGATGGTGAGTTCGGCGAGAATGCCACGACCGGCTTCAACGCGGCCGGCCTGAGCTTCGTAACCACGACCTCGTACTTCAGCGGTCAGCAGGTTTCGCCTTTCACCTCTCAGGTGTCAGCGATGCGGTCGGCCGGGTGCGAGTTGGTCGTGTTCTTCGGCGTGACCTCCGCAACGGCACAGCTCCTCGGCACGTCGGCTCGCTCTGGCTTCCGTCCCACCTGGATGCTCACGTCGGTTGGGTCGGACCCGTCGATCCTGAGTGCTTCCTTGGGTGCTTCGGCTAACGCCCTGCTCAACGGCGTTTACACGCCAAGCTTCCTCGTCCCGATTCAGGACACGTCGAACCCGTACGTGAGCCAGATGAAGGCGATTGCGGATGCGAACAGCCTGCCGTGGAACTTCTACACCTACTACGGCATCAACACGGCCTACGTCCTCGCCCAGGCAATCAAGGCCGCTGGCCCTGACCTGACGAGGAAGGGTCTGATCAACGCCCTGCAGACGAAGGCGTCGACCTTCCGCTCAGCAGCGGTGGTGCCCATGTCGATCAGTGCGAAGTCGCACCAGGGCTTGACCGGCTACTACATGGGGCAGTACAACGCCTCGGGCCAGGTGGAGCGCAAGACCGACTACATCCTGACCGCTACCAGTGCTTCGAGCGGCACGGCCAAGAAGGCCACGTTCAAGCCTGGTAACCCGACCAGCAAATTGCTGCCGTAGGAGGCTGCCAAATATGAAGATCACGTGGAAGAGCCGCGCGGTAGCGGCAATCGCATCGGCTGGGCTGCTCGTTGTTGGGCTGCCCCTAGCCACGGCCCCGGCACAGGCGGCAACAGCCTGTGCCCTGGGCCAGACCTGCACCGGCGCCCTTACCGGCAAGCTCGGTGACAGTCCCTTTGAGATCCGGATGCCGGCGAAGTTCAATGGCACCGTGCTGATGTACTCACACGGCTATCGGTTCTCGGGCCCGGTTCCGGCCGCCTTCGCTGGTCCAACGGTGCTGGGTCTGGTGGGCAACCCTGCCTACACCCAAATCACGAACCCGGCCTTCACGGCCGGCTTTGGGAGCCCGGTTGCATTCCAGGCGAACAACAGCCCGGAGGTCGCTCCCAACTCCACCGTTGCGGCCAATCTGCTGGCCCAGGGCTTTGCCCTGGCCGGGTCGGGCTACGCCCGACAGGGTTGGGCTGCCG
>JAULZL010000364.1:0-6601 GCA_032117355.1 Candidatus Nanopelagicales bacterium | reverse complement strand
CCGCTTCTGGACGGGGTAGGGCAGTTCACCGGGCAGGCGCCCGGCGTCGGACTCAACTCCGAACTGGGCCATGACGGCCAGGGCACGCTCGCGGATGCGCCCCCGCTCTGCATCCACCCATGGCATGGCGAGGGCCTGGGCGACGATGCCGCTCTTCGCTTGGGCCGATGCACCGAGCATCACGTTGTCGAGGGCAGTCAACGTGGGGAAGAGCCCCACTCCCTGCAAGGTTCGGGCGATCCCCATCTTGGTAAGGCGATGTGGATGGATGTGGTCGAGTTTTCGGCCCTCATACCGAATCACGCCGCTATCGGGGGTTACGAAACCGCTCATCACATTGAAGACAGTCGTCTTGCCTGCACCATTGGGCCCGATAAGGCCGGTCACGGTGCCCTCGGGCACCCCGATGCTGACGTTGTCAAGGATCTGCAGCCCGCTGAGCTTCACGCTCACGTCGACGGTCTGAATCAGTGGATGCGTGAGCGGGAGGATGTACTTCACGGAGCCCCCCTGGGTGCGCGCGGGTTTGCAAACATAGGCCTGCCAGTCTGGGGGTACTTGCCGGACCGGTCAACCCGAATGGTCAACCCGGTTCGATGAACAGCGTCCGGACCGAGCCACCAGGCAGTTGACGACGAAGGACCCGATCCACCCGGACCGGGCCCTTCGTGACATGTCAGTGACTAAATGTCGTCCTCAGCGGTGAGGTTTTTGACCTTGTTCGGATCCACCGGCACGCCGGGGCCCATCGTGGAAGACATCACGGCCTTCTTGACGTAGCGGCCCTTTGCCGCTGAAGGCTTCAGCCGAAGTACCTCGTCCAGTGCGGCGGCGTAGTTCTCGACCAACTGGACATCTGAGAACGAAGCCTTGCCGATCGGGAACTGCAGGTTCGAGTGCTTGTCGACGCGGAATTCGATCTTGCCGCCCTTGATATCCGTCACGGCCTTGGCAACATCCATGGTGACGGTGCCGGTCTTGGGATTGGGCATGAGGCCGCGGGGGCCGAGAACCTTGCCAAGAGTTCCGACCTTGCCCATCAGGTCCGGGGTCGCGACAGCTGCGTCGAAGTCCGTCCAGCCGCCCTTGACCTTCTCGATCATGTCGTCGCCACCGACGAAGTCCGCACCTGCGGCCCGCGCCTCATCTGCCTTCTCGCCATTGGCGAAGACCAGAACCCGGGCGGTCTTGCCGGTGCCGTGGGGCAGGTTCACGGTGCCGCGGACCATCTGGTCGGCCTTGCGCGGGTCAACGCCCAAGCGCATCGAGACCTCAACCGTGGGGTCGAACTTCGTGCTGACGGTGTCCTTCACCAGCCGAACGGCTGACAGAGGCGAGTAAAGAGCGTCTAGGTCGATTTTCTCTACCGCTGCGCGGTAGGCCTTGCTGCGCTTCATATCTGCTCCTTCGCAGGACGTGGTTGGCGAGCCGCGCGGGCTCTCCCACTGGAATGTTGGCGTCGCCGAGGATTCGGCAACACCGTGGCAACGCCACCTAGGCGGTGACGGTGATACCCATCTGACGAGCGGTGCCCTCGATGATCTTCATCGCGGCCTCAACGTCATTGGCGTTGAGGTCGGGCATCTTGGTCTCGGCGATTTGCCTGACCTGCTCCTGGGTGATGGATCCAGCCTTGACCTTGGGCGCGTTTCCGGAGCCCTTCTCCAGGCCGGCAGCCTTGAGGATCAGTCGCGACGCCGGGGGCGTCTTGAGCTCGAAGGTGAACGAGCGGTCCTCGTAGACCGTGATCTCGACGGGGATCACGGTGCCCTTTTGCGCTTCGGTAGCCGCGTTGTAGGCCTTGCAGAACTCCATGATGTTTACGCCGTGCTGGCCCAATGCCGGGCCGACGGGCGGCGCGGGGTTTGCCACCCCAGCCTGGATCTGGAGCTTGATCAGGCCGGCGACCTTCTTCTTCGGTGCCATCGTTGCTCGGGTCCTTCTACTTGTCCTTCGTGCGGACCCCGGGGCGGATGCCCCAGGGCGGGAATCAGTTCTTCTCGACCTGGTTGAACGCCAGTTCGACGGGGGTCTCGCGCCCGAAGATCTCAACCAGGCCGGTGACCTTCTGAGCCTCGATGTTGATCTCCGAGATGGTTGCATGCAGGGTTGCGAAGGGACCGTCGACCACGGTGACCGAGTCACCCACGGCAAAGTCGACAAAGGTGATCTCCGGGGGTGCGAATCCGCCCGGTGCAGCCCCGGCGGCAGCGCCCACCTTCTTCTCCGGAGCCGGAGCAAGGATGCCGCTGACCTCGTCCAGGGACAGGGGTGAGGGCTGGTGCCCATGGCCGACGAACCCGGTCACTCCCGGGGTGTGCCGAACGGCGCCCCATGACTCATCGGTGAGATCCATCCGCACCAACACGTATCCGGGGAACTTGGTGCGCCGCACCTGCTTGCGAACCCCGCTCTTGATCTCGGTGACCTCTTCCATCGGAACCTCAACCTGGAAGATGTAATCCTCCATGTTCAGGGACTGGATTCGGGTCTCCAGGTTGCTCTTGACCTTGTTCTCGTAGCCGGCGTAGGAGTGGATGACGTACCAGTCTCCCGGGGCGCTGCGCAGGGCCTCGCGGAAGGCCACGGCAGGATCGACCTCCTCGGGCTCCTCGGAGATCGCCTCTGCCTCTGCCTCCGCCGAGACGGCATCCTCCACGGCAACCTCGGAGACAGCGGCCTCCACGGCGTCAGCCTCGCCAGCCGCCACGACATCCGCCTCTGGGGCGTCGTCGTCGGAGGCTGCGGTGAACTCGTCCTGATCGGACACGGTGGTCGGTCTCCTCGCTGAAAGGTCGGGCTTACTGGGGGAAGTCAGCCGGTCATCCGAAGACGAACAGCACTCCCTGGGTGAAGACGTAGTCGAAACCAGCCACGATGGCCGCAATGATGCTCACGAACACGATCACGACCACGGTGTAGGCGACTAACTCCTTGCGGGTCGGCCAGATGACCTTGCGCAATTCGACGATCACCTGGCGAACGAAGAGCGCCAGCCGAGACAACCGTCCACGACGCGCCTGACGACCGTCGCCGGAGCCTGATTGCTCCTTCGAGACGTCCGTTCCAGACATGGCACCTCCTCATCTACTGACTCGCTTCACCGTGCTCGTTCGCAGGGCCGGAGGGACTTGAACCCCCAACCGCCGGTTTTGGAGACCGGTGCTCTACCAATTGAGCTACGACCCTGTGGGAGACCGAAAGACGCCCCTGTGGGCAGGCTTACGCCAACGGACAACCGCCGCCAGAGTGTACGGTCCCGCGCGCGGATGGGTCCAATCCTGGCATTCGGCACGGTCCTAGCCCCGGCGCTCGGGTCATGGCAGGACTGGAAGAATGCCTCCATGACCGCTCGCATCTCGGACCGCATCGCCGCCATCGCCGAATCCGCGACCCTTGCCGTTGACGCCAAGGCCAAGGCCTTGAAGGCCGCTGGACGCCCCGTCATCGGCTTCGGCGCGGGCGAGCCGGACTTCCCCACCCCCGACTACGTCGTGCAGGCCGCGGTCGCCGCCTGTACCGATCCCCGGTGGCACCGCTACACCCCGGCAGGGGGCCTGCCTGAACTAAAGGAGGCCATTGCCGCCAAAACCCTGCGCGACTCCGGTCTGCCCACCCGGGCCAGTCAGGTGCTCGTCACCAATGGCGGCAAGCAAGCCCTCTACAACACATTCGCTGCCCTCCTCGACCCCGGTGACGAGGCGATCCTGCCGGCGCCGTACTGGACGACGTATCCCGAGTCGATCCGGCTTGCCGGCGGCGTACCGGTCGAAGTGATGACGGACGAGACCAGCGGTTACCGCGCCACCGTGGCCCAACTCGAGGCGGCGCGCACGCCGCGCACCAAAGTCCTCGTTTTTGTTTCACCGTCGAACCCAACGGGCGCCGTCTACGACCCGGAGCAGGTTCAGGCGATCGGCGAGTGGGCCCTTGCCCACGGGATCTGGGTCGTTACTGACGAGATCTACGAGCACCTTGTGTACGGAGACGCCGAGTTCTCGTCGATGCCGGTCCTCGTACCGGGACTGGCGGACACCTGCGTGGTTATCAACGGGGTGGCCAAGACCTACGCCATGACCGGCTGGCGGGTCGGTTGGATGATCGGTCCGGACGACCTCATCAAGGCAGCCACCAATCTGCAGTCGCACTCCACGTCGAATGTGGCGAATGTGTCTCAGGTCGCCGCACTAGCCGCCGTCTCTGGCGACCTCTCAGCCGTTGACGAGATGAAGGTTGCCTTCGCCCGTCGGCGCACACTGATCACCGGGATGCTGGATGCCATTCCTGGGGTGGCCTGCCCCCTGCCCGAGGGCGCCTTCTACGTCTACCCCTCCGTCAAGGGACTCGTGGGACGAAGCCTGCGCGGCACCGTCATCGAGTCGTCCGCCCAACTCGCTGGCCTGATCCTGGAGTTGGCCGAGGTGGCCGTCGTCCCGGGCGAGGCATTCGGCACACCGGGCTACCTGCGCCTGTCCTACGCCACCTCGGACGCGGACATCACCGAGGGGGTGGGCCGGATGGCGGCCCTCCTCGGCGAGGCCAATTAGCCACCCGGCCACCCAACCACGGCCTCGCGCCGAGTTCGACCCGCACTGTCACACCCCCAGCCACGTGCGCCGAGTTCGACCCGCACTGTCACAACGGGGGTCCGGTTGTGACGGTGGTAGTCGAACTGGCCCAGGGAGTGACGGTGAAGGTCGGACTCGGCGCCCGACCCGTCGCCCGCCTGGACAGCACAACGGGGCAATTAGAGAGCGCAGTTGAGCAGCTGCGGCTCGGGTAACAGGGTTATGCCGTATCGGTCCCGCACGCGTTGCTGCACCTGCCGGGCTAGATCGATCACGTCACCGGCCGTCCCGCGACCGACATTGGCGATGGCCAGGGTGTGCTTAGTGGAGATTCTGACTCGGCCGGCACTCTCAATCGGCGACCACCCGCGACCAATCCCGGCATTCTCGATCAGCCACGCTGCACTGAGCTTGACCCCGTTCGGGGCCGGATAGCGCGGGCAGTCGGCAATACCGTCGGCGATGTCCGGAGTGACGATGGGGTTGACGAAAAATGACCCAGTACTGCGGGTATCAGGGTCGGACGGGTCCAACACCATCCCCTTGGATCGACGCAGTTGCAGGACGGCCTGCCGCACCTGCGCCGCTGGCGCGGCCTCCCCAGGCTCGATCCCCAAGGCTCGCGCCAGTTCGGCGTATCGCACGACACTGGCCTGATCGCTTCGAAGGACAAAGGAGACCGACAGCACCACCCAGCGACCCGGATCGTCCTTGAATCGGCTGGTCCGATAGTCAAAGCCACAGGTCGAACCGTCCAGACTCTCGATGGCGCCGGTGGCCCGGTCCAAGGCCGTTACATAGCCGATGACCGAGGCAACCTCCTGCCCGTATGCGCCAACGTTCTGGATCGGGGTAGCCCCGACCAGCCCTGGGATACCGCTGAGGGTCTCCAGTCCGCACCAGCCCTGATCGACCGTGAAGGCGACGAACTCCTCCCAGGGCTCACCCGCAGCTGCCTCCACGATGACCCGATCGTGATCGCGCTGGACGTCAATGCCCAGGGTTGCGATGCGCACCACGCGGCCGGCAAAGCCGGAATCCCCCACGACAAGGTTGCTGCCACCGCCAAGAACGAAGGCTTCACCGCGGACCGCCTCGACAACCTCGTCATCGGTGTGGGCGACGACCAGTTCGGCAATGGGCCCACCGACAGCCATCGTGGTGAGCTCCGCGAAGGTGCTCACGCTAGGCATCCCGACATCATGCCGAAGCCTAGGAACGGGGATGCAGGATGGCGTCCTTGCCGCGGAACTGCTGCAGCAGCCGGTCGTAGTTCTTCTTTGACTCCCGATCGCGCACCTGAGGGTCGGTGTCGTGGTAGCCGTGGTGCCGGTCCTGGCGAACGGGAAGATCCCCCGAGGGCACCACCAATCGGCCACCGGCTGCCCGCAGCATCAGGCCCCACTCCATGTCCGCATTCCGGTAGAACCGAGCCTTTGGATTCGGCGGAGTCGTTCGGGCGGCCACGACGTCCACGACCATCAGGTAGCCCAGCAGCGCATCCGCTTCGCCGACCGAGGCATCAATGAAGGAGCGCCACCCGTCCTCCGTATTCACGTCAACCCCGCGCCAGCCAGCGCCCACGACGCCGGGCTCCTGGCATGCGTCCATGAGCGGCGTGAGTCCGTCCCCGGTGAGGACCGTCGAGATGTCCATCACCGCGTGCAGGGGTGCGGTCTGGAGTTCGATGAGCCTGGTGGTCGCCTTCGCCCAACCTGCCTGGTCCAGGGTCTGGGCGCAATGCAGGTCGATCACCCGCTCCGGATGGGCCACCGCAAGCTCATGGCAGACCCGGCCAGCACCGTCGACATCGCCGAGATCCAACAACCAGATCACCGTGTCCGTGGGGGCGAACGCCAGGAGGGCATCGACGCACCGACGCAGGTCTTCTGGCCATCCATCAACCAGCAGGGCTACCCCGCAGCGGGAAGCAGGGGGCGTCGGCGGAGCTTTCAGGTCAGCCAGGGTTGCGCACACCTCGTATGCGGGCTTGGGAGCCAATTTGTAGCCATCCGGGCCGTCCTTGACGATCC
>JAULZL010000363.1:0-2780 GCA_032117355.1 Candidatus Nanopelagicales bacterium | reverse complement strand
GGACGAGAGGCCGAATCGGGGCCGATGGGAACGAGGATGTGATGCCCTGACAGGATCTTTCGCCATGACGACCCGCCACCCGCGCTTCCCGGGCCTCTCCGACGATTGGATCCGTTTTGATGGGCCGGCGGGCACTCTGCCCGTCGATACATGCGTCGATGCGATTGCCGATTACATGCGCTCGCCGGCCCCCGCCAACCTGGGCGGCGAGTTCGGGGCATCCCGGCGCAGTGATGAGGTTGTCGAACGATCACGACAGGCGGTTGCCCGACTCGTGAATGCCCAGGCGGACGAGGTCGTGTTCGGCCCGAGCACGACGAACCTGCTCTTCGCATTCACGCGCGCACTGTCGAGGGAATGGGCACCAGGCGATCGCATCGTGTGCACCCAGTTGGACCACGACTCCAACGTGGCTCCCTGGTTGCTGGCTGCACGAGATGTTGGCGCCACTGTTGACTTCCTCAAGGTCGATGCGGCTGACGGCACGCTTGATGTCGAGCCTCTTGCGGACCTGTGCTCGGACGGGCGCACTCGCTGGGTCGCCATTTCCGGCGCGTCCAACCTCACGGGCTATGTGCCTGACTTGGCTCGTGCGACGGCAATTGCCCATGAAGCGGGCGCGCGCATCCTCGTCGACGGAGTTGCCCGGGTTCCACATCTGCCCACCGACGTGGTGGCGCTTGACGTCGATGCGCTGACGACGTCTCCGTATAAGTGGTACGGCCCTCACTGCGGTGCCCTGATCGTGCGGAACAACATGTTGCGCACTGTCGAGCCGTACCGCGTGCGTCCCGCCGACTACGACGGGCCGCCGCGATGGGAGACCGGCACGCCCCAGATCGAACTGCTTGCCGGCGTCACCGCCGCAGCGGAGTTCATGCTCGAGACGTCGATCGCCGATGAGGCGGTTGCGGAGACTGCGTTGCTCGCCCAGTTGCAGGAGGGCCTCTTGAGTATCCCGGGTGTCACGGTTCATGGGCCGGCGGTCACGCCGGACCGCGCGCCGACGGTGGCCTTCACCATCGATGGCCGCAACTCGGGCGACGTCGCCCGGGCCCTGGCCGAGCGCCGGATCGCCGTGTGGGGCGGCGATAACTACGCATATGAGCTCGTGAACGCGCTCGGTCTGCGCGGTCGTGGAGGTGTCGTTCGCGCGGGAGTAGTTCGCTACACCACGGCTGACGATGTCGCAGCCCTCCTCGCCGCCGTTGTCGAGGTAGCCGCCCCCTGACTCCGCATCACGTTGCTTGTTTCAGATGCCTTGTGTCGAAGTCCAGGGCAACAACCGCTCGCTGATCGCTCAGCAGCGCTTAACCTTCGTGGGTAGGGACGTCCGGAACGCGGTCTCGCTAGAAGCGGTGCCCACCATCGCGGGCATCTTCGCCCCGGAGACCGTGACGAGAGCGGAGTTCGGGGCGGTGGTCCCTGGCGCGGAGGCAATGGTTGCAAACTCAGCGCCCCGGAGTTCTTCAAGGACCGATGACCCGTCGGAAGTAGCCAGGGAGACGAACGCCCGCCCATCGGCGACTGTTACATCCCAGTTTTCGCCACCGAGCACTGCTGGCTTGGTCGCACGCGGGGCGAGGGATTCGATGCCTGCGGCCACGTTGCCCAACCCGCCGATGAGCTGATTCTCGTAGAGGAGCATGAGGGACGCGTTTCCAGCGCTGTCGATATCCGAGCCCACGGAGTCGGGGTACGAGTAGACCCCATCGCTGCCGTAAGACTGCCAAACCCCCTCGGTGGTTGGCCCGGTAATCGAATTCCCGAATCCGACCCATTGCTGGTACTGGCTCGCACCATCTGGTGCATAGCCCCAGCTGCTGATCATCTGGCCAGATGCATTGACATGCATTGAGGTCAAGTGGTCCTTGGTGAGGACATTTTCCTTGAGTACGTCCGTGACAGGCGCGCCTCCGGTGGGCCATTTCGTCAGGTAAAGGGGGTGCGAGTAGTCGACCCAGTCCTCGAACTGGATGAGGGCGTTGCCCTGGGCGTCGATGCCGACATCCGGATCGGTGTCCAGCCACCCCTGCATGCTCTTGCTGTAGATCAGGGTCGGGGTCACCTTGGCGGAGGTGCCCACCGGGATCTTCGCTGCGTACAGGCTGCTGGTCTGGGCATCCTGCGATACCCAGGAGACGAGCGCTACGGAGCCGGTAAGTGCAACGGACGGTGGGCCGTTGCGCTGCAGGATGGCGAAGGAGCCAGGATCGCTCCACCGGACTTGCACCCAAGGCCGGCCCGCGCCTGCACGGGTCCACACCGATACCCCTTCGTAGGCACCTTCGGAATTGAGCACACCACCAAGGACTGCAGCGCCGTTCGCCGCCTCAGCGAGGTCCCAGGTGGCACCGAAGTAGCCAAGGGCCCCCTTGCTCCCAGGCATAACCTTCGGGCAGGTCCATGCGCGGCCGTCAAAGTCCGACGTCCAGGCTTGGCGCTCACGTCCAATACGTATCCAGGTGGCCGTTGCACGCCCCCGACTATCGGCATCGATGAGGGGGTGCTGAACTTTGCCGCCCGCCGCGAACTTGGGAACATTTCTCGCACCGTTGTCGGCGTGGGCCGGCATCACGTTGATGGTCAAGAGGGCAGCGAGCCCGACCACAGCCATGCATCCGCGGACGAAGGTCATCGTCGCAACTCCTCTCGTTGCCACCCGGGGTCGCCCCTGTCCCTACGTTCACCCTCGGATGCTTGGATCAAGCAGCCCATGTCATTGCGGGCTTGATCCAGTGGTTTGGCCGTCGGTGTCTCGCCGGTCCGGCACTCACCCG
>JAULZL010000362.1:0-2945 GCA_032117355.1 Candidatus Nanopelagicales bacterium | reverse complement strand
ATATCAGGTTCGGCGGCATGGCTCGCCGGCGCGGCCGCGGCCAGCAGTGCGGTCACCAAGGCGGCGACGAAGCAGCCTCGTCCTAAGCGCACGACCAGACGATACCCAGGCCTTCCGCCGCAGAGCCGGCCGCGCCCCGGCCCACCGGGCTCATCGAGTCCCTTGTTCAGGTCATCGAGTCCCAAGGGAGTTCTCGAGGCGGTTCACAATGTCAGCCAAGATCACCGAGGTCGTCCCAAAATTGAGGCGGACGAAGCCTCTGCCCGTGTCGCCGAAGGGTACGCCGGCACTGAGGGCCACCCGGGCTCGCTCGAGGAAGAAGTCCGCCGGATCGTCCCCGAGGTCCAGAGCCCGGCAATCGAGCCAGGCGAGGTATGAGGCCTGCGGTATCCGATACCCGACGGTCGGCAACTGCTCATGCAGTAGATCTGCGAGCTCGTGAGCCCGGGCATCGAGGCCCGCCACGCATTCATCAAGCCAGGGCTGCCCGGCGCGATAGGCCGCTACCGAGGCCAGCACACCCAGGTGCCCAGCGCCGTAGGTGACCTCGATGGGGATGCGCTGAGTCAGAAGCTCCACCAGGTCATCCGATCCGGCGACCACCTGGGCACACTTCAATCCAGCGATATTCCACGCCTTGGACGCGGATACCAGGGCAACAGCGCGCACGCCCTGGGGGGCCAGGCTCAGGAAAGGCCGGTGGACCTGGCCCGGCAGGGTCAATGGGGCGTGGATCTCGTCCGAGATCACCGCGACACCGTGCTCTAGGGCCAGTCGACCCACCTCCGCTAGCTCATGGCCTGTCGGCACCGAGCCGGTTGGATTCTGCGGGCTGCACAGCAGAATCGCCGTGACATCCGGCCGGGCGAAGGCTGCGGCGATTCCATCCAGGTTGAGGCTGTACCGACCGGTTGAATCGAGCATGAGCGGCACGTCAACCAGGGTTCGGCGGGTGATGTCGCGGACACAACTGAAGAACGGCGGGTACACCGGCGAGTTGATCACCACCCCATCACCCGGCTCGGTCAGCGCCTGAATCGTCCAGCTGATCGAGGTCACGACATCGGGCATGACCATCACCCGGCTCGGCTCGATCGGCCAGCCCCACCTCAGGTTCGAGAACTCGGCCAAGGCTTCGGGGAGCTCCCCCGAGTGACGGTAGCCAGTGTCGGATGACCTGACGGCGTCCAGCAGGACCTCGGCAATCGGCTCGGCAAGGTTGACGTCCATCTCGGCAATCCACGCCGGGATGACCTCCTGCGGATGCTGACGCCACTTGGCGCTACGCCGTCGCTGAAGCTCGGGGAGGGTTGGCTCGCCAGTCATGGGAGGAGTATGGGGGCGGCGAGATGCCACGTCGACCGACTGCATACCGTGACGGGGTGTACTAGTCGACCCCGTCGACGAGTCGGGGACGACTGATGCCTGAGACGCTGATGGTGCGCCTTCACGACCTCCACATCACAATCCGGGCTACTGACTCATCTCACGGGATGGCAGCGGACCGATTCTCAGTCGCGGCCGTTGACTGGATCGCCGATCGATTCGCGGGCAGGCCCGCGCCTCGTACCTGCGATGTGCCAGCCCCGGTCCCTGCCGCGAACCCCAGTGCATCAGCGTCGACTGCCCCGCAGCCGGCGAGCTAGGAAGGAATCAACGAAAGCCGTCGGGGCTGGCATCGGCCGACAGGTAGACCGGCGGGGTTACCGAGGCCGCACCCGAACCGGTCTTGTTGCTGGCCACGACATAGAAGGCGTACTCCTTGTCGACCTCGAGATTGCTGGCCGTGCACCGGAGTCGGTTGACCTTGCACACCAGGGTTCCCTCGGTCCCGGTGAAGGCGTAGACGGAGTACGTCCTGGCCCTCTTGCCGGTCGGTGCCTTCCATCGCACCTTGATGGAATCCGGCCCGGTAACCCTGGTGCGAACGGCCGTCGGGATGCCGGGGGCGCCGACAGCCAGGGTGCCGCATGGCTGCACATTTGCCTCGAGGATGTCAGGCCCCTCGACCACGCAGATGGTCTGAGCCGGATCGTTGGCCGGGGTCGCAGCTCGCCCGGCAGCACTGGCCTCGGGTGCGACCACCAGCGTGCCCACCAGGCAGGCCGACAGTCCCGAGATCACGAAGTTGCGAACTGACCTCATAATGCCAAGGTAAACCCTCAAGCGAGCCAAGGGCTTTCGACGTGCCGCGAACCGCCAGGAATGAGGATTCAGATCCTGCTGGATTCGTCGGCCAGCAGGGTGCCTCCGTTGAAGGTCGTGCCCACCTCGCAGAAGTAGCCGGCGATGACCTCGTCCACCGGCAGCAGGGTTGCGGGCTCGTCCCACGGGGAGTCGAACAGCGCGAGCTCGGCATCCCCGACCCACGGCTGGCCGAGGTCGACGTCGATGCCGCCCATGGTGACCACCTGCTGCATGGACATCCCCGCCCCGGGGACCATGCTCGGCATACATAGGTGATGCAGCATCCTGTGCCCGTTCACGAATCCAATGGACGTTGCCGGCTCGCGGAGGACGACCTTCGCCGAGGCCAGCCGATGGTCATAGGCCGACAGGGAGGCGCCGAAGGTCCCGCCGGGGGCGACCCGCGCCGTGGCCTTGCCTCGGGCATAGGGCCGGCCCACCCGCAGGAAGTCATCTCCGTCGCCGGTCTGGCAGCCACTCATCGACAGCCACTCGATCGTGCTCTGCGTCGATGAGAAGTCACGAGAACAGGCCCTGGACCGGACCGCCCCGATCCTGCCCATGCGCCCCGGCCTGCCCGAGCGCGCCACCCACGACTACGTCCGCCACGGCACCACCACCCTGTTCGCCGCCCTGGACATCGCCACCGGCAACGTCACCGCGGCACGCCATCCCCGCCACCGCCACCAGGAATTCCTGCGATTCCTCAAGCAGGTCGCCAAGGCCTACCCAGGCCAGGAACGCCACCTTGTCATGGA
>JAULZL010000361.1:0-4922 GCA_032117355.1 Candidatus Nanopelagicales bacterium | reverse complement strand
CGAAGACGGCGAAGACGAACAGGACGACCTCGCTGGGCAGCTCTCGGAGCTCGTGCTCGCAGCGCCCGAGGCGCCCGCCCCGACCGCAGCGCCCGTGCTTGCTGCGACCCCAACTGGCCTGGAGATCCCAGGGCGCGTGATGCCCTCTGTCTTCTCGTCGGAGGGCTTTTATGCCAACGTCGTCAACGAGGTTGTGCTCCCCGCGCAGCCCGTCATGGGGCAGCCCGTGCCGCCAACCCTCGACGTCCTGCCGACGGATCTCCTCGCTCGCATAGTCGGCCTCGCCGCCAACACGGAGCTGTTCGTGCTCTGCGGCGTGTCGCGCGGCTTCGAGCTCGCCGTTCATGTACACGTCGACGGCGTCTACGCGGCCGAGGACCGCGCTCGCAAGGGCTCACTAAGCCCAACGGGGTGGGGCCCATATTCCGAATCCTCGGCGACCGACACGGACATGGATGACGACATGGCGGCGCCTCGCCCGCGCAGCTACGGTTACCTCAGGTTCCTCTGCGCGGTCACCGTCGTGTCACTGCTCACCTGGCTGATCTCCTGCGCCCTTGCCGTCCGCTCGACCATCGCCAGGGTGCTCGAGGCGGCTACGGATGCCAGCGTCGTGCTGCCGGCTGGGCTGAGCACGATCCTGATCATCTTCCTCTTCGCCTCGAGGGCACAGGCGTACCCCACACGCGGCGCAGGTGCTCCCGCTCATGCGGTCGAGCTGGCCCGCGGCGCCATCGTGCTCCCCTACGATGTGACGGCTGCTGCCCCCGCTGGACACGTGTTCGATCTCGTGGAGTCGTGCAAGGCCGCCATGGCTACACTGGCGACCAGTCAGCCCAACGCCCCCTCGACCATACGATTCTGTTGGGATAGCGGATGCACCTGCTACTGCATCCCGACCGAGGACATGTGGATGCTGGACAGCGTCACCGACCCCCAGCCCAACATCGGCGTTGAGGTCGCGTCCTCCACCATCCTCACGGTCCAGACCATCGGCACTATCAACTCGACGTTCCCGCCCAAGCTCGTGTGCGACTCCTTCCGGGTCGACGCCCTCGGCGTGCGCGTCCCGACCGTCTCTGCGCCCTGCATGTCGCGGGTGCTCGTGACGAAGGGCATCAAGGCGTCCACGCGCTTGGCTGGCGTTGGACCATCACGGCGCCTCGACAAGACCCTCTCGTACTTCAACGACGACAACTCCGCCCGCATCGAGGACTGCCTGCGGTTTGCCGACGGCGCCTACATCCTCTTTGACGGCAGCCGCCACGAAATCGTGCTTCGAATCCCGACCGCTAACGATCTCGCCACTCTGGCTCGTGATTGTGCCCACGTGGGGTACACCACGACTCTCTCGCCCGTCGACGTCCACGCATCGCTCGGCCACTGCAGCGATCGACGCCTGCGGTCCGCGCAGATCGTTATCCGCGGGATCGACCTTCGAAGCTTCGTCTTCGACGCCGCCGATTGCCGAGGCTGCCGTGAAGGCAAGACTCGCGAGCCGAGCAGGAAGAGCTCAAGCGCTCCGAGCAGGCGCACGTCGACGTACGGCACTCGACGAGAGGGAGGGATGGAGCCCCGTCGAGAGCCGTCCACGACCGGCTACGAGTTCTTCGGCCAACGGGTGGACACGGACATCTGCACGTCGATGCCCACCTCCTGGCCGCATGGGTTCACGGCCATGATGAACATGTGCGACCGTCACACGGCAGAGTTCTTGCTGTCCTTCCTCGTCGACCGATCGTCGGCGGAACTCTGCTCTGCTCTCGAGGACTTTGAGCGCCGGATCAAGCATCGCCTGCGCGACGGGCACATCGCCCGCTGGCACACCGACAACGAGACGGGCTTTGACGGGCCCGAGGTGAAGGCCGTGGCAGCCGAGCTGATCCTGCTGCACACCAAGTCGCCCCCCAACGCGAAGAACAAGAACCCCGTTGCTGAGCGAAACTTTGGCACGCTCGAGCCCGGGATCAGGGCGACGCTGTGCTACGCCCACGCACCCGAGTGCCTCTGGCCGTGGGCGGCTGCTCACATCGAGCGCGTCCTCTACTTCCTACCATCGCGTGCACACGAGCCGGCCAAGTCCGCCTACCACTTCACTCACCCCGACGCCGGCGACGCTGACCTCGCGTGGGTGAAGCCGCTCTTCTGCGACGTCACCGTGCACCTCGCGGCGCGTGATATGAAGACGAAGACAGGCCCAACCGGTGCCGACGGCTGCTTCCTTGGGCATGACTTCATACGCGGATGTGAGTTCGTGTATGTCCCAAGCCTGCGCCGGCTGAGCTCCTACGTGGTGACCACGTGGCGGACGAACTCCTTCGAGATCTGCAAGCAGATCACGGTCGACACTCCTGTCGAGTATCACCAGATGGACGACCTGAGCTACGGCCCCGCGACGGCCGCTCTCCTCCCGAAGATCTTGCGCGCCGCGCGGAAACCGGCCGTGGTGGCCATGACGGCCGAAAAAGAGGGAGCGCAAGATGGCCCGACCGGCGACGCCGTGTCCGCGGCGGGCGACGTCCTTCGTGCTGCGCTCGCTCGGCGTCTAGCGACCAACGCTCAACACGTCGCAGACGGTGTGAAGGCGCTCGAAAAAGAGGGAGTGGCATCCTTCTCCGCCGAGGTGCTGGCGGAGGTGCGCGCAGACGAGGGTCGCGCGCTTGCCACCGCTGCGGCACTCGCCGCTGCCTCGGCAGACGACGTGACGTTCGAGGTACGCATCCACGGCAACGCGGTCGCCCACAAGGTAGCCGAACAGTACGGCATCCCCAAGATCCACACCGTACAGCAAGCGATGGCGTCGCCTTACTGGCCACTTATTCGCGAAGGCATGGAGGCCGAGATCCTGGGCAAGCTGGCGAACAAGGCGTTCTCCGTCGTGCCCCGCAGGCCAGGCATGCGCGTGATGAAGTCCAAGTGGTGTATCGACTTCAAGTTCGAGAAGGACGGATCGATCAAGTCGATCAAGTGTCGCTTCGTAGGCTGTGGCTATTCTCAGATCGAGGGCGCGGACTTCGACAAGACGTACGCGGCGACGCTCTCCGGGTGCTGCCTGAGACTGTGGTGCTCGATCGTCGCCGACGAGGACCTCGAGACAGACTCCATCGACGCGGTGAAGGCGTTCACGCAGTCTGACGTCGACCGCGAGCTGCACGTCAACATGCCCATCGGGTTCGCCGTCCCAGGGCACGTGCTCCTGCTGCACAAGGCGCTCGAAGGGATCAAGCAGGGCTCGTACCTCTGGTTCCAGAAGAACAAGCACGCCTGGAACAAGTGCGGCATGCATGCTGACCCAGTCGAGCCAAACCTTTACATCAACGAGGCCCTCGGGATCATCGCGGCCGTGTTTGCCGACGACGTGGGCGCTGGTTTCCCCAAGGCGCGCCAAAAGGACTACCTCAAGATCCGCCTCGAGTACTCCAAGTTGATTAACATCGACTCCGTCGGCCCGGAGACCATCAGGCCCGTCACCAAGTTCACTGGCGTGGATATCGCCCGCGACCGGGACGCCGGGACGCTCACGATCTCGATGGGCACGTACATCAGGAAGCTGATGGACCGCAACAAGGGCGTGCCGACGCACGACATGCCGACGCCCAAGTCGAAGGCGCAGCGAACAGCATTCGAGAACCTGGTGCGCGGGTCCGAGGAGACGACCGTTGATCGCACCGGATATCTCACGCGGCTGGGCGAGGTCTCCTGGCCCGCGAACATGTGCTGGCCCGAGCTGTCCTTCTACACGTCGAGCCTCGGTCAGTTCTCGCAGTCGCCTACGCAAGCGCATCACGACGCGCTCGCCTACGCCATGGGCTACCTGTTCTCGGACCCCGATAAAGGCATCACCTTTGGCGGGGAGCTCAAGGTCCCCTTCGGGCTCGAGACGTTCCCAGCCAACTTCAGCGAGTCTCGAGGCCTCTACGTGGCCACTGATAGCTCATGGGGCACGAAGGCGCGGCCCCATGGCGGCCATGTGGTTATGCGATGCAACGGTGCTGTCCTCTGGTCCGCGAAGACGCTCAAGGTTGTCACTGACAGCACGGCCCACGCCGAGACGGCTGAGGCCTCGCGCGCCACGAAATCGGTGATATTCGTTCGCATGGTGCTCGTCGGCATCTCCCGCGGCGCCGTCGGCCCAACGGCAGTGCTCGGGGACAACTCAGCGATGGTCGAGCTGGTGACCAAGGAAGGCGCTTCGAGCCGCACACGGCACTTCGAGCGGGCAACGGTCCTCATCAAGTACGCGGTCCTGCAGCTGATCGTGACGGTGCACTTGATCAGCACGAAGTTCATGTGTGCCGACGTCTTCACGAAAGCTACCGACGAGCAAACGTTCAAAACGATGCGCTCTGTATTACGAAATGAGCCGTCTCCTGACGGTTATGCTATCCGCGCGGTGCGATGGATTAACACGCTAATGCGCGTTTCCTCGCCCATGTGATTGAACCCTCCCGTCCATTCGACGGCTGGTCTACCGGTTAGGATTGACGGCGTGAACCTCGCAGCTCCTTGCCAGCCCAGCCCGGGTATCGGTGTAACTGGGGATCTTCTGCATGCAGCGTTACATAGCATGAAGGCCGCATGAATTGGCCTGGGGTGGGAGGGTGAGATGCGGGTATGATGACTGGGTCATACGCCCGAAGAGGGAGCGTTGTGGGGATCCTCTGGAGATACCGGATACCCCGAGTGGGGGTGTCGTGCTTGACCGAGTCATCGTGAGACTTTGCATGCATGAACATTCTCTGCTGTACTGAATGTCATTGCGTGCTTCGTCATGTGTGTCTGAGATGTGTGTCTCTTTGCTGGTCAGAGTAATTCCAACCTGGTTTCTGATCGCCTCCGTGCAAGAGGCGCGCTAGGCAGGCGCGAGCGGTAACGAGCCGTTACCAGACTACGTTCACGTGGTGCAACCGCCGGGAAGCCAC
>JAULZL010000360.1:0-2601 GCA_032117355.1 Candidatus Nanopelagicales bacterium | reverse complement strand
TGCCGACATGCTTGGCCGTTTCCCAGCCATGATACGCTTCCGAGCCCTGGGCGCTGTTGGCCGCATTGCACATGTTCCAGGAGAAATCCGCCGGGAACCGCGTGGCATCGGTGCTGGCCACGGTGCCGTTCAGAAGGTTCATCTCGTAGGTGAACATCGAGGCGACCGCCGTGAACTGACCGCAGGCTCCGCCTTTCTGTTTGTAGATCGGCGGGAACTGCGGGCGGGTGGAGTTGTCGACGCGCGACGGCAGGCGTCGGACGTCCACGACCGTCTCACCGACATCCGGGCCTTTCGCGTCACGCCAGGTATCGTAGTTTTCTCCCATCGAGTTCGGCCGAGAAAACGGTTTGGGATACGCGGCGTGCGGGGCCGGATTGGCCTTGTCCGCCACGGTCTTGGTGTCGGCGGCGGCGATCTGTCCCGAGGCAGCCAGCAGGCCCGCCAGCAAGACGGTGAACAACCGGGGGCGGTCGGCGAGGGGCATGCGGTTCATATACGCCCGGGCTCTGATTCCCGTCAACCTGCGAGGGTAGGGGGAGGGCTCAAGGGGAGACCGGGAACCGGATGGTTTGGTAGGGTTGAGCGGCCCGCTCAACCGCGGCTGACCGGGACGGTCAGCCCTACCTGCGAAGCTCCCTCAAAAACTCTCCTGGGGTTCGGATGGGAAGACCGTAGACGGACATGCCGAGGAGGTCGTGGAAATCATCGCGATCTAGGGTCAGGAGGACGTCGGTCTTTAGGCTTAAGGCGGTGATGACGACGGGCCGGTCTTTGACGGCTCGATAGATGAGTGGTCGGTCCAAGACGAGATGGGTCCCGACTATGGTCAGCCTACGCTTGATGAGTCGGTGCCAGTCGGTCGCAGCCTTGGGACTGAGCTTGGGCAGGTTGTGCTCCGCTTCGCGCACGCAGTAGGCCGATGTCAGCAGGACCCAATCTGCGTGCTTGGCCGACTTGATGACCAGACGCGAAGCCCCGGACGTAGAACCAGCCGCAGCCAGTAATACGCTCGAATCCAGGAAGAGCCTCACTTCTTACGGCGGAAGGCTTTGAGGTCCTTGGCATCAGCTTCGTCGTTCAGCACCCACTGACGAATGGTCGCCTTAGGGATGTCGCGGATGGGCATGGCCACGGCCGACTGCAGGAAGAGCCCCCCGTCGCGTTCTTCGACGATCACCAAGGGGGAGGCCACCTGATCGAGTTTGAGGCGTCGGCGGAGTTCAGGCGGCAGGGTCAGGGTGCCGCGCTTGCTGATGGGAAGAGTGTAAGTCATGCCGTTATGCTGTATTGCCGTAATGCGGTATCAAGAGGGAAGAGGCCCTAGGCGAATTAGGGTTAGGGGCAGGGGTTGGGGCAGGGGTAGTCTGCCACGGCTACCGAAGTCACCCGGCTCCTGCACCTGAACCCGAACACCCGAACCTGATACCCGATGGCCGAGACCTGGGACCTGAGAATGTGTTCCCGCCACCCGAGACCTGTGAAAGGGTTCACTACTAGGGCAGCACGCGGTGCTGTCCCTACCTCGATACAGCT
Source organism: Candidatus Nanopelagicales bacterium (assembly GCA_032117355.1). Taxonomy (GTDB): domain Bacteria; phylum Actinomycetota; class Actinomycetes; order S36-B12; family S36-B12; genus REEB460. The sequence goes on along the minus strand of JAULZL010000360.1, from coordinate 1,065 downwards.
ATGTCGTGACGCGGTCCCGACCCTACCTGTTGCATCTAATCATTTCAGTCCTCAATGCAGTGATCTACCCAGTCCTCTCGCGTCTTGCCTTAACCCTCCAATTCTACCTCAATACATGTGAGTCCGAGAGCGCGCCAGTCGCGTGAGTAGCACTCCCTAGGGGCCGCAGCAATGCGGCCCCTCCCTATTGGGTGAGGCAATTTCCCATCCATTTCTTCCTTGGCGGTTAAAGCTCAGTTTGCCAAATTAGCGGAGGACTGGGATTTCTCGGTCGGAAAGGCGGGCGACGTTTAGGCGTCACCGCCTTTTTTGTTTTCGCTCCAGCCAACTAGGCGCCGTCGCACGACTTCGAATGCCGGATTGGCTGACAGCGGCTTCAGGGCATGTCTTGCGGCAGGATAGGCACATAGGTCAGCCACTTGCAGTCCCGCGATGTTATCGCGCTTTGATCGCATAACCCATCGGATGGTCACCCCGTCTTCGCAAGTTGCATGGCGAGTAAGCCAGGCGTTGAGTTCGCGATCCTCGCGCTTGCCTCTAGCTTCGGCGACGAGGGTGACGGATGTCTTGGCCAGCAGCTTGGCGCGTCGTGCCACAAGACAGAGTCCTTCCCTCAGGACTTGATGATAGGGAGGCAGTCCAGTGCCTGTAATCGCATCGGTCTTATGAATGCAGGCTATGATTAATTCGAAGGGTATGCTGCTGATCAACTCGGCGATATCTTGCATGAGTCTGATTCTATACGGCCCATTATGGAACTGGCGAAAGTCGCCTAGTTGCTTGCGGATATCACGACTGTGCAGATTGACGCCCTCGTGCGGCCAAAAACGTAACTTTAATCGTCCAACGGCTGGAATGATCTGAGCCGAATAGTCTCTCTTGTCTACGAGAACGAAGGCGAGAAGGAGCAGCGGGAAGTCAGGGTCGATTCTTTCGACGGAGTGATCGCCGCATTCGTCCATGAATACGAGCAAAGCATTTTCATCGATTTGCGGTTCCATCTCTCACCCCTCGCCCGCAGCCCATTCTTCCGCAACGTAGGGAATGCCTCAGGCGAAGGCGCAG
>JAULZL010000359.1:0-4650 GCA_032117355.1 Candidatus Nanopelagicales bacterium | reverse complement strand
AAATTTGCGGTTAATGACGAACGTGGTGAAGCGCTGCTGATGGCGTATACGCTCACCCCTTTCCTCGTCTACTGCATGCTCCAGAGGTATCCCGAGCTCGAGGAGGTGATCCGCGCCCAGACGCAGAGCTCTGCAGTCCACAGCTGCTTCTGGACCACCAGCGAACGTGCGCGACACGCGGTCACGATGGGATCGGCGCTCGATCTCACCGGCGAGAATGCGAGGAGCATCGAAGAGGCGAAGGTACTCGGGCTCCAATGGGACGTGTGGGAAAGGCACCACCGAGACCAACCGGCGAACCAGGAGCCAGCGGAGAGGAGGCCCCAACAGGCCCTTATCCAAACGGAGCCGGTAGGCGTGAGCCCCCAGCGCCCGGCTAGGATGCGAACTCGGGCTGCAGCTGCTGCTCGACCCCGACCTCCTAACACAGCCCAAGTAGCCCCGGCCCAAGCGCGCACCGCACCACCAGTTCCCAGCGCTGCGGACGAGGATGAGCACGACGAACTCCTTGAGCTCATCCGCCGCAACCGCTGCGCGCGCGACGCGACACGTGCAGACGAGGCACGGTGCGAGGAGGATCTACGCGCGCGTATGGACATAGGAATCAATCTGGAGAAGGCTCGACAGTTCCTCGAGGCGATCGCGGGAAAAAAGGAGACAACGACGGTAGACGGTGACGAGCTCCCCGGAGCCCAGCCGACGGTGACGGGGGCTAGACGCCTCGAGGCATGGCAGCTCGAGGAGGAGCTGCCTATCGACCCTTCAGCCCCTCCCCTCTCCTGTGCCCAACTGCGGCGCGAGGCACTCACCCCCCCACTGGAGACAGACGAGACGTGCCGAGTCATACGAGCAACCGACCCCTTTGGAGTCCTTGCCATTGCGCTGCACCCGGACAGACCCCCTCACGACCAAGAAGTTCACAGGGCCTTCGTCGCTGTACGGGACAGGCTAGAGCGAGAACAGGGACGCTGGGACCGGGGGCCCACGGTGAGGCACCCACGGCGAGCGGCTGCGAGACGAGCAGTCCAAGCAGCGTGGCACGCGACACGTGGACGCGCCTCACGCCTGATCCTGTGGGGCAGATGGACGGCGTCCATGAGGGGCCCCATCACCACCACACTGCAGAGCCTCGTCGACACCGCCGCTCTGGAGAAGGTTGCAAACTCGACCGATGCAGCCCAACCCGGCAAGTACCCGGGGCGCACCGTCGGCGGGGAAATCGCAGAGCTCTTAGCGAAGGCTGCACCGGACGGAGAGAACGCGGCGACAGCCCGCGTCGAAGCTCACTACCGCCACTCTCGGCGTGGCGCTCGCATAGTAGCGGCGGGCTTCGTCAGGTACTCACGAGAGTTTGTGGACGGACCGGACCCCTTCCAGAGTGCGAGACTGGTCCGCACGGCGGCATGGGAAGACATCAGCTACGAAGGAGACGACCAGGCCTGTTACCCGACGGCCCAACTGGCACTCTTTGGACAAGCCGGGGCCCAGATGACGACGTTCGTAACTTACCCCAAGGCGGTCCGCCGCGCGGTAGGCGACCATCTTATCAGGCACGATAAGATGGATTCAGAGGAGAGGCTGGCTCACGCCAAGACACTCCTCAACGCCCTCGACAATGGCGGCTCGGTCACAACGTGGGCGGTCAAGCTCGGTGACGCCTACCGAACAGGGGCGTTGGCCGACACGAACCTTCAGCTCGACCTACCCGAACAACGTACCTTCAACGTTGCCAGGTTCGCGGCGGAGGCAGATGCGGGGGCCACGTGGCTGGAAAGGCGGCGACCGGCGCTGGTCGAGTTTGTGACCAACACCAACCGGCACATGGGCGACGGAGCGCGCCGCCACGTACTCACGGCGAAATCTTTTGTCCTTCAGGACTACGAGGGCGCCTCGAGGGCTGCAAAGACAGAATGGGCGAGGGTGACGGGAGGGGAGATCATCAGCCTACAACACGACGGGGTGCGCATCAGGCTTGGAGCGAGGTGGCGGGCGGAGAGTGCAGCTAGAGCCCTCACGGAGACGTGCTCGGCCGTGCTGGGGTATAGGCAAACGGTCGCCGTCAAGTCGCTAGCGACAGCCGAAGAGACCGGAAGACGGACGACCAAACCCCAGCGCATCCCGGCGCCCGTCGTGCAGGTCGAGCAACCTCTCCTCTCTCGCGGCGCCAACCCCCGAAATGGCGACGCCCGCGCTGCGCTCGAGCTCGCTATGGCGGCGATGGCGGGAACATCGACCCCCGCAGCCTGTGTCGATCAACATTTGGCAGGCGCTGATCAACTGGATCTTGACGGGCGCCGAAGGAGAGCCGTCTACTCCTATGACGGCCAGCCCGAACCGGAGCAACGAGTGTGGCGCACGCGGGTGCAAGGAGGGCACCACGTTGAGTGGCGGGGCAGGGGACAAGAGTGGCTCGAGAAGGTCACGAAGGAGTACAAGATCGACGCAGATGGCACAGTGCAGGGCAACCCGCTAGCACAGCACGTCCCCCTGGCCGCAAGGTTTTGGTGGGAGTGTCAAAAGCTGTGCAAGGAAAAGAAGGCCAACGCGAAAGAGTGCAGATTTGTATTCGCCCAACTTCTTCGCATTGAGGCCGAGTACCCGGTCACGCATTTCGTCGCCTCCGACGGCAGCAAGGGCCGAACGGGGCCGGACGAGCAGATGCGGATCGGACGAGCCTGTATCGTCCTCGACAAGCTCAACGCAAAGGCGACTGAAATTGGCGGCGAGCTCGACATCCAATTCGACAACTTTGAACGACACTCGTACGAGGCGGAACTTGCGGCGTTTCACGACCATCTCGCGGCCACCGCCGACACCGTCACAGTCTTTATCACCGATTGCCTCAGCGGAGCTCAAGCGGGCCAAGCTTATGAGGCTCGCACCGACGCAGGGATGAGGGCGTGCTACCGCAGCAAGGAGCTCGACAACCTTGACCGCCTCGAGCAACGGCACCGAGCTGTCATCTACGTCCACGTGCGCTCCCACAAGGGCATCATCCCGAACGAGGCTGCCGATGTCATCGCGGACAAGATGCGCGAGGGCGGCGCCCAGAGCTACCTCCACCTCGACATCATGCCTTCCAGGCACGCGCTCTGCACCTTCAAGGGGGTGAAGCGAAGCATCGGCCGCGCCGGGCTCGACTGGTGCAACGCGGCGGTGGTGAATCACCTCCTGGGGGCCGTAGTCTACACCCTCCTCCCCAACAAGTTCACGTGGGAGCCCTTTCGGAACTCCCCCGTGAAAGGTAGGGTAATGACCGAGGCGACCTATGACGCGCTTGCCGACTGCCGTGCCAATCGGGGTGGGCTCAACGGGGATCGACGAGAAGATGACCCAGACAAGCCCCCGCCGCCGGTGGATAAGGATCAGGCATGGGCACGAATGGAGAGGCGGAGCCGGCGCGGATCCTTTGACCGATGGGCGCAGAACCACGCTCCGTGCCCAGGGTGCTCAGGTTTTGAGTGCGGTGAGTGCACGGTTGAGGGGCTCTGGAACATGAACTGTCCTGCCCAGACCAGATGGCACGTGCTCACGGAGTGCGCAGACGTGCGGCTCACCGAGCTCCGACTCAAGGCGGCCGAATGGCTCTCGAACAAGCTCGAACAATTCGGCAGGGAAGCGCAATGGGCGCTGGCCGCCCTTTCGGGCGCAGGGGACCAGCTACGACCCGATCAGAGAATGGCCGCCCTGCGGTTCATGCTCGGCTTACCCAACGGGGTCGCGCCCGAATGCCGTGATGGCGAGTCCAAGCTTGCAAAAGGCTACGGGAAAGGGTTTCTCAAGTGGATTGGCGAGATCATCCGCACAGCGGGTAGGACAGCGCAGACGGCCCGCTCGGGGCCGGACCGACCCACCGTACAGGTTCGGTGGCTACAAACCGAAGGCCGTGCCAAATGGACGTCGACACGAACAAAGTGGATGGCGACGAGAGGGTGGAGGGAGGTACACGAGGGGGCCGGCCAGGTGAGGACGTGCTTCAGAGCCCTGCGCACATGGGCAGCGGCGGCGGGACCGAACGCCCTACAACAGCACAAACAAGCGCGTCAAGTCCCGAAAGGCGGTGCCGGCTCCTTTTTCACCCCGACGCCGGATGAGACCCGATGCGGCAACGCGGCGTACGACGAGTGGTCCACCCTCATCACCCAAAGGGCGGTCGCACCTTGCTTCGCGAAGTGGGTCGCCCTCGTCACCCAACCGGCTAACGCGGCCGCCCCCCCGAACCCCGGTGGACAGGGCTCCGCAGCCGATAGGGAGGCCGAGCGCCGAGCGCGCGCACGGCGGGTGTGGCTACGCCACGCCGGTTACGATCCGGACCTCACCAGACGGGTGGACGAGGCAGCCAAAACGGAGAGCGACGCCAAGGAGCAAGTGCGCGCTGACAGGCGGGATGCTTGCAACCGGAAGCGGGACGCGAGGGCTGCGGGCAAGCGTAACCGCGCGGAGGCACGCACGGCGAGGAACGACGACAAAGCCACACAGGCGAAAGTTGCCGACGCCGCCAACGCAGCCCAGTCGGCTGCAGTTGGACGAAGCAAACGAGCCTCACACGCAACCACGAACGCCGCCATCCACGCCGCCAAAAAAGTCTCCCAGAGGCCGGAAACACAGGACGGGGAGACGAGACCCACTGCCTCGGCAGACCCACTGACA
>JAULZL010000358.1:0-2060 GCA_032117355.1 Candidatus Nanopelagicales bacterium | reverse complement strand
ATCGGCCAGGGGATGTCGGTGTCGATGACGACGGCCGATCGGTGATCAACCACGGCGAATTCGCTGAATGCGGAGACCCCGAGGTGATGATGTACGGCCCCGCCATCTATTGAAAGTCGCCTGCCGCCGCCGATCAGCTCACCGGAGGCATTGCTGGCAGCACCCGGCTCGCATAGCGCCGGCTGATCGTCCCGACAGGGTGGGCAATCGCGGCAGGATGGAACGAAGGACAGCACCACGTGGTCACCAACGCGTACCCCGTCGACTGCTGAGCCGACCTCGAGGACCTCGCCGGCCGCCTCATGGCCCAGCACCATGGGTGTTGGGCGTGGGCGAACTCCTTCGATCACCGAGAGGTCCGAATGGCACAGGCCAGCGGCCTGAACCTTGATGAGGAGCTCACTGGGACCGGGCGGTGCCAGTTCCAGATCGACGACCTCGAGTGGCTTGCCCGTCTGCCACAGCACTGCTCCCCGAGTCTTCATGCCGGAAGTATTTCCTCACCGTCAAGCCCGCATCCCTTGAGCCCCCCTATCCGCCGTTTGTGCCGGTTCCCGGGAGAGGTGGCGGAATGTGGCTGGGTTCGTCCCCTTTTCTGCCGTTTGTGCCGGTTCCCGGGAGAGGTGGCGAAAGGGGGACGAAAATCCGCCGGATTCTGTCGTTTGCGGTGGATACCGGGACAAACGGGGGGAGGGGGTGCTGCCATGATTCGTGGGTGAGTTCGAACCTGATGGGACGCGACTCCTTCGCGGACAGCGTCGAGATTCCGACTCGGTGGCAGGACGTCGACCACTACGGCCACGTCAACAATGTTGCCTACTACTCCTACTTCGACACGGCCGTGAACAGCTGGTTGATCACTCACACCGGGACTGATGTTCGCCACCTTGATGCCATCGGGATCGTGGCGGAGAGCTCCTGCAGGTTCCTTGGATCCCTGGACTTCCCACAGGTGGTCGAGGCGCGGCTTCGAGTAGATCGCATCGGGACGTCGAGCGTGACCTATGCCCTCGGGCTCTTCACAGCCTCCGGCGATCAGCCACGTGCACTGGGCACCTTCGTTCACGTATACGTCGATCGGGTAACCCGCCGACCCGTCCCGATCCCGGACGTCATCCGCGATGCGGTCACGTCACTCGAGCGAGCCGATCCGCCGACACCCAGCGCAGAGCCAGCGCGATGAGCACGGAGTCGGACGCCTTCCTGCGCGGGCGCACGGCGCTTGTTACTGGTGCATTCGGCGGTATCGGATCCGGCATTGCTCTTGCCCTGGCTGACGCTGGGATGCACCTCATCCTGCAGGATCGGCAGCCGACCGAGCGAGTCACTGCCATCGCCGGGCAGGCCGTCAGCGCGGGCGCATCTTCCGTTGAGGTTGAGTTCTTCGATCTCGCTGACGGGCAGGAGTCTGCAGCGGGCTTCACCTCGCTGGCGTTGCGACGACAGGTTGATGTCGTGGTCAACGCGGCAGGGATCCAGCGAACGGCACAGATCGGTGCGATGTCTCGGGAAGTGTGGGACGAGATCATCGCGGTCAACCTGAGTGCCGCCTTCGATTCAATGTCGGCCTTCCTGCCGGGGATGAGGGAACGCGGCTTCGGCCGGGTCATCAACATTTCGTCCGTCCATGGACTCGTGGCGTCGAAGGAGAAGGCGGCCTACGTAAGCGCCAAGCATGGCCTCATCGGCCTGACCCGGGTTGCCGCGCTGGAGAGCGCGACAAGCGGGTCGGCTGCCACCGGCGGAGTGACGGCAAACGCCATCTGCCCGGGCTGGGTGCAGACTCCGTTGATCGAGGATCAGATCCAGTCACTAGCGGCCCGGGCCGGAGGGGATCGGGAGGCGGGGGTGCGCGCCCTGCTGCATGAGAAGGAACCTTCCTTGCGGATGAGTGACCCCACGGAGATCGGGTCCCTCGCCCTATTCCTGTGCCAGCGACAGGCACACAACATCACCGGTTCGAGCATCACGGTCGACGGTGGATGGACGGCGGTCTGACGATCATCACCGACAAACACGGCATCGCGAGTAGTCAGGAAGGACTTGACGATGGAGCCCAT
>JAULZL010000357.1:0-17654 GCA_032117355.1 Candidatus Nanopelagicales bacterium | reverse complement strand
ACGTCATGCTGCTTGCCGTTGTACGAGTACTCGGTGGCCCCGAGCAGCACCTTCGGCTGGACCTGCGAGAAACGGTCGATCACTGCCGAGGGCGCGAAGTCCGTGGCGGCGGTGCTTACGATGGCCCCGATGCTCAGGGCGGCAAGGGCATAGACAACGACCTCGGCACGGTTGGGAACCCAGGCGACCACTCGATCCCCCGCGCCGACCCCATCGCTCGCCAGGGCCTGGGCGGCTATCGCCACGGCCTCGCGCAACTCCTGCCAGGTGAAGACCTGCCGGTTGCCGTCCTCGCCGATAGCGATGATGGCGGGGGAGTCCGATGAGCCCTTGGCCAGGAGTTCCTGGGCGACATTGAGCCGCTCATTCGGGAAGAAAATCGTCCCGAGCATCCCCTCGCCGCGTACCGTCGGGCCCACCCGGCGGCGCACGGGAAGGCATTGATCCCAGACCAGGCCCCAGAAGTCGCCCGGTTGCTCCAGACTCCAGCGATGCAGCTCCGCGTATGAGCCCAGGCTCAGGCCGTATTCGTCATTGGCCCGCCGCATCACGGACGTGACCGCCGCTGACTCCACGTCGGCAGTCGTCGGCTCCCACAGCACCACCGAGTCATCAGCCTGCGGCCCCATCGTCACACTCCCTCGCCTGCACTACGGATAACCTGCGGCAGCGCCCGTAAACCGATATCCAATCGGATGGGCCAGCAGCTCTGGACAGAAGCCATCGTTGAGCCGCAGACGCGTACCCTGAGCGAGTGCAGGCCACTCGCGGACAGCAGGCACTCGGCTGATGACTGATCGGGGAACGGATGACGCATCCGGAAACAGAGTGGGCATGGCTGGACAGGCCCTCCGTAATGGTTGACACGCGATCCAAGGGCTCGCCGAAGGGGCTGCCCGCCCTCGACTCGACATCGGGACTGCATCAGCTCATCGGCCGGGACTTCTTCGACGGCAGCTTCCCCCTTCCCACGATGGTCCTTCGCGACTCGGCCCTGCGACACAACATCGACACCATGGCCCGCTTCTGCTCGGAGAACGGCGTGCTGCTCGCCCCACACGCCAAGACCACGATGAGCCCGGAGCTCCTTGAACGGCAGTTGGCCGGTGGCGCATGGGGAATGACGGTGGCCACAGCCTGGCAGGCGGCCCAGGTTGCGGCCATGGGCGTCGATCGGATCATCCTCGCCAACGAGGTGGTCGATCCGGGATCCCTTGGGCTGCTGAGTCAGACCCTGCGCGATCACCCCGGCCTGACCCTGTGGACGTACATCGATTCGATGGAGGGACTGCAACTGCTCGGGGAGCACGTGAGCGCCGACCATGGTCGCCTGCGCCTGCTGATCGAACTCGGCATCCCGGGAGCACGTACCGGAGTTCGAACGGCCGCCGAAGCCTTGGCCCTGGCCCATGCCGCAGCAGGCGGACCGCACTCGCTAGCCGGTGTCGGCGCCTTCGAGGGGGTCATCGGCGGCGCGGACTCCCTCGCCGAGGTGGACGAGTTCCTGCAGTTGCTCGCCGCAACCGGCTTAGCGATGGAGGACGCTGGCCTGTTCGGTACCAATGGTCTCGACGCCAATGCACTGGTGACAGCAGGTGGCAGCGCCTTCCCAGACCGCGTCGCCGCGATCCTCAGGTCCGCTCTGCAGGAGTCCGCACTGCGCATCGTGGTGCGAAGCGGCTGCTACCTCACCCACGACTGCGGCACCTACCGGGATGCCTCGCCCTTCGGCACCTCGCAGCGGGTCGACGCGAGCCTGGTCTCAGCAATCGAGGTCTGGGCGCCCGTGCTGTCGAGGCCGGAGCCCGGACGCGTCATCGCAGGGCTTGGCCGTCGGGATGTCTCCTTCGATTCGGGCCTGCCGGTGGTCCTCGGGACTCGCAGCGCAGCCGACTCAGTTCTGCGCGATTCGCGTGATCACACGCGAACAGTGGTCGCGCTCAATGACCAGCATGCCTTCATCGACGTGGACCCCGCTGACCCCATCGCCATCGGGGACCTTGCCTCCTTCGGCATATCCCACCCCTGCACCACCTTCGACAAGTGGCATGCCATCCCGATCGTCGACGATGACTACCGGGTGGTGGACATCGCGACGACGCGGTTCTAGGCCTCGTCTCGCAATCGGCGGTACATCCGAATGAGTGAGTTGGTGGACGAGTCATTCGCCGGATCCGGCTCCCGATTCGCCTCGAGTTGCGGTGCGATCCGCATGGCCAGGACCTTGCCCAACTCCACTCCCCACTGATCGAAGGAGTCGATCCCCCAGATCACTCCCTGGGTGAAGGTGCTGTGTTCGTAGAGGGCGATCAACGTCCCCAGCTGATAGGGCGTCAGCACTTCGGCAAGGATGACGTTGCTCGGTCGATTGCCCTCCATGACCTTGTGCGGGACGAGTTGCTCGGGAACACCCTCCAGGCGGAGCTCTTCGGCCGTGCGGCCGAAGGCAAACGCCTGCGCCTGGGCGAAGACGTTCGATGCGAGCAGGTCGTGGTGATCACCCAGCGGGTTGAGGGACTTCCCGAAGCAGATCAGGTCCACCGGGATGACGGACGTGCCCTGATGGATCAACTGATAGAAGCTGTGCTGTCCATTGGTACCCGGCTCACCCCAGTAGACGGCTCCCGTCTCGTAGTCAACCCGCTTTCCATCGATCGTCACGTGCTTGCCGTTGGACTCCATGGTCAACTGCTGGAGATACGCGGGGAATCGCTTGAGGTAGGCCTCGTACGGCAGGACCCCGATGGTCCCGAAGCCCATGAAGTTCCGGAGCCAGATGCCGAGCATGCCCATGATGACCGGCAGGTTCTGCTCGAAGGGAGTGCTCCGGAAGTGCTCGTCCATCGCGTGGAATCCAGCGAGCAACTCGGCGAACCGCTCCGGCCCGACCGCCAGCATCGTGGATAGTCCGATGGCTGAGTCCATGGAATAGCGACCACCGACCCAATCCCAGAAGCCGAACATGTTCGCGGGGTTGATGCCAAAGGCACGCACGGCATCGGCATTCGTGGACACGGCGACAAAGTGCCGCTCAACCGCCACATCGTCACCGAGTGCGTCCAGCAGCCAGGCCCTTGCCGAATTGGCATTGGCCATCGTCTCCAGGGTGGTGAAGGTCTTCGACGAAATGATGAAGAGCGTCTCCTGCGGATCGAGATCGATCACTGCCTCGACGAAGTCTGTTGCATCGACATTGGACACAAATCGAAAGGCGAGGTCGCGCTGCGAGTAGTGGCGCAGGGCCTCGTATGCCATCACCGGGCCGAGATCCGATCCACCGATGCCGATATTCACCACGGTACGGATGCGCTTTCCGGTGAACCCCCGCCACTGACCCGAGCGGACGGCCGTCGAGAAGGCTGCCATGCGATCAAGGACGGCATGCACCTGCTCGACGACATCCACGCCGTCGATGTCAAGGGAGGACTCCCGGGGCATCCGCAGGGCAACATGCAGGACGGATCGATCTTCGGTCACGTTGATGCGATCACCCCGGAACATCGCATCAATGTGCTCGGCGAGGCCGCGCTCCCGAGCCAGGCGCATCAGGAGCCCCAGAGTCTCGTCATTCACCGGGTTCTTCGAGTAGTCAAGGTAGAGGCCGACGGCGCTGGCGACCAGGCGATCACCACGGCCCGGATCCTGCGCGAAGAACTCGCGCAGGTGACGCGCACCGATGTCGTCGTGGTGCTCACGCAACTCCAGCCATGCTGGCTGACTCGTCAGGTCCGTCTTCCCGCTCATTCGTTGGCTACTCCTCGTTCGCCCGGTGCTGTCGCAAGGTGATCAGATAGAAGGTGATCAGATAGGAAGTGATCAGATGTGAGAGCGCAGGGCGACGAGCCCTGACTCGATGCCAGCGACCAGCGACAGGTGCCCCTCGCCAATCTCCAGGGTTGCGACCGCAGTGGGCAGCCTCGCGGCCAGCCACTCCCCGTGGGCAAAGGGAACCATCAGGTCCTCCGAGCCCTGCCACACCAGCACGGGCACAGCCAGCGAATCCAGGTCGAAGCCCCAGGGCGTGGTGAAAGCGAGGTCGTCGTCGAACCATCCCCAGATCCCGGTCGAGAGTGACCACCGGACCGTCGCCGCGAAGTCATCTCCGAAGGCTCCGGTGAGATGGGTGCGATCAACGGGCGGCAGCAGGGAGCCCATCTCCTCGATGATCTGCTGACCGTTGACCGTCGCAAGGGCTGCGCCCACCGGGGTCAGGTACGCCTCGAGCTCCTGCGCGCCAGCGATCGAGGCGCCGAACTCCTCGATGTTGTCCTGACCCATGCCGGCGAGCCAGTCCAGGCCGTCTGCGGGCCATGGCGCGACGCCGGCAAGGCTTAGCGCCGCAGCACACCGCTCGGGCAGGAGCGCTGCCGTGGCAATTGCATGCGGTCCGCCACCCGACCAGCCAATCGTCGCGAAACGCTCGGCATCGAGGTGGTCGGCAAGGGCTTCGACCAGGGGAACGACGTCCGCTATCGATCGGCCCGGCTCGCGGGTTGAGCCGCCATAGCCGGGACGTACCAGTTGGACGAGGCGGAAGCCGGTGCTGCGCGCTGCATCCAGGAGTGGGCCGGAAAGTGGACCGGCAGCCGGTGTCCCGTGGTGATAGACCAGCACATCAGCGGAATCGGATCCGTCCTCATCAATGAAGTACTGGATGGTCCGACCGTCGGCAAGGGTGAGGTTCTCTGGCTCCATCCCCCTATCCTGCCGCCTTGGCGAAAGGCCGGCCCAGGTTTGTGCTTCCCCACCGCATCCCGGACCACGGCCATCAGTTTGGCCCAGCCTCACCTGATGCGAACACGATCGGTCATCGCACCCGCAAGGTAGGAAACTCCGGGCGTCGGCAGGTAGGTTGCCGTCACTGTTGTCCAGCCGCGCGGCCAGGACTGCGGCACCTTCCAGCGATACGAAGTCTCGCCATTCACGACGAGCAGGCCGGACACCTTCTTCACCCGACTTCCCTTGCGAAACTCGATGCTGACTGTCCCGGGGGCATCGAGGGCAGTGAGGTCCACCCGGTAGGTAGCCCTGCGGCCACGCCGCTGAGAGGACGGGGCAATCAGCTCCGCCTGGGCCCCATTGCCAATTGAAACTACCGGACCGGCCGCGGCGATCACGCCTGGACTCGGCGTCGTCAGGCTGCCGACACTGGCCAGGCCCGAGTAGGCCACGGCGGACGGACCGCTCAGGCTCATGGCCACGACGCCGACGCGGATACGCGTGAGGGCATCAGCGGCAGCGAGCGTGTACGCAGGAAGGGTGGCGCCAGCGATGTCGGAACATGCCACCGGATCCGCTACCGAACAGCGCTGCCACTGATATGAGTAACTCGTCGGCAGGGTCGACCAGGTTCCCTTGGTCGCCGTGGCGACAGACCCCGGAACAAGCCCGGTCGACGGCGTGATCGACGGGGCTCCTGTGGACAGCGGGATCTGGCCGGAGACGACGCGCGCGATGCTCTCAGCCGCGTACTGGGCAACCCAGATGTTGCCATCGGAACCAGTAACCAAAGCCGTCGGGCGGGACAGAGAAGTCGGCAACTGGTAGACCGATTCAAGGGATCCACCGGCTGACAATTGCGCGACCCGGTTCGTACCGAAGAGAGTGACCCACATGTTGCCGGACGGCCCGGGCGTGACATCGAAGGGTTGGCTACCGGCCGCTAGCGAGATCTCGGCGACCGCCACATCGTTGATGACGCGACCTATCCGCGAGGACTGGAAGGTCGTGTACCAGATCGATCCGCCAATGTTCCCGATGCCGACGGGCAGGGAACCCGCGGCCAGCGAGATCTCCGAGATGGCCCCGCTCATCTGGACTACGGCGATCTTGTTCGCCGTGTACTCCGTCACGTACATCCGGTCGGATCCGGCAGCAATCCCAACCGGGTGAGCACCAGGCGTCGGAAGCGGATACTCGGTCACCACTCCCGCCATCGTGATGCGGCCAATGCGATTGCCCTGCCGCTCGGTGAACCACATCGCACCGTCCGGTCCGGCCGCGATCCCGTAGGGCTGGGCGAGCGGCGTCGGGATGTTGAATTCGGTGATCACTCCGTCGACGGTGATGCGGCCAATGCGATTGCCCTGCCGCTCGGTGAACCACATCGCACCGTCCGGTCCGGCCGCGATGTCGTATGGCGCCGACCCAAGGGTCGGGATGTTGAATGATGCGATTGAGCCCGACGGACTAACGCGGGCAATCGTGTTGGACGCACCTGCGGCCACCCAGATGTTGCCATCGGGACCGGCTGCGATCCCGCTGGGTGAACTACCGCCGAGCAGGGCGATCTCGGTGACATCCCCGACCGCTGCCTGGGCACTTGAGGGTCCGATGAGCGGCACGACTGCGAGTGCGCACATGACCGCAATGGAACGAAGGACGGCACTAAGCCGCGGTGACCTCTCAGCACTCCACATGCCTGCAGGGTGCGCCCGGGCGAAGCGCGTTGACGACTATTCGGGTGCAGAGTGACAGGTCACTTGCCAGCAAATCGACATTCACCCATCGCCCGGTGCCTGCGGCTGAGTTCAGGCCGGCCGGAACGAGTCGTGCGCGGTCGGCTCGCTCATCTTCACCATCACGTGATGGGTGACGCTGTACTCCAGGACCGACTCCTGGCCCATGTCCTTGCCGAACCCGCTTCCCTTCACCCCGCCATGCGGGAGTTCCGAGGCGATCGGCAGGTGGTCGTTCACCCAGGTGACGCCCGCGTCGATGCCACGGACTACTCGAAGTGCGCGTCCCACATCCTTTGTCCAGACCGAGCTGGCCAGACCGTACTGACTGTCATTGGCCAGGGCGATGCCGTCCGACTCGCTATCAAAGGGAACGACCACCAGGACGGGGCCGAAGATCTCACCCTGCACGAGTTCGCTCGACTGCTCGGCATCGACGATCAGGGTCGGCGGGTAGTACCAGCCCGGGCCTTCGGGCAGTTCACCGCCGCAGACGACCCGGGCACCTGCCGCAACCCCTCGCGTTACGAATCCGTGTACGCGCTCGCGATGGACTGCGCTGATCAGCGGACCGATGTCCGTCTCGTCACTCCACGGGTCGCCGACCCGAACGTCGCCCATTCGTGCTCGTAGGGCTTCGACAGCTTCGGCGAGGATGCTCCGCTGGACATAGATCCGGGTGGCAGCCGTACAGTCCTGGCCGCTGTTGTAGGTGGCTGCCAAGGTCAGGGCACCGGCCATCTGCCCCATGTCGGCGTCGGCGAAGACGAGCGCCGGGGCCTTGCCGCCGAGTTCCAGATGTAGTCGCTTGACGTGCGGCGCCGCTGCCGCCATCACCGCCTGCCCGGTTCGCAAGGAGCCCGTGACCGAGATCATCCGCGTTCGCGGATCGGTAACCAGGGCCTGGCCAACATCCGACCCGCCCGTGACGATGTTGAGGATGCCCGGCGGCAGGCCTGCCTCGTCGGCGAGCACTGCTAGTCGAAGTGCGGTGCGTGGGGTCGACGGGGCGGGCTTCAGCACGACGCCGTTGCCGGCTGCCAGGGCCGGGCCGACCTTCCAGACCGCCATGATGAGGGGGAAGTTCCACGGAGCGATGGCGCCGACGACGCCAATCGGCTTGCGCACCAGCATCGACGTGTACCCCGCACTGAATTCACCGGCGGCCGTCCCCTCCAGCGAGCGCGCAGCCGCAGCAAAGAACCTGAGGTTGTCCACCGCGAACGGGAGCTCGCCATCTGCGAACACGGCCCGCGGCTTGCCCGTCTCGTGGACCTCAAGCCGAGTCAGCTCGAGTGTGTCAGCCTCCATGAGGTTCGCGAGGCGAAGGAGAACCTCCATCCGCTCCCGCGGGGTGCACCTTCCCCATTCACGCTGCGCGTCCGCCGTCGAGGCGGTGGCCTCAGCGACGTCCATCGGGCTCGCGACCGCTAACTCGTCGATAACCTCGCCGGTCGCCGGATCGACGATCGCGGTGATGCCGCCGCCGCCCTCCCGGGACTGGCCACCGATATGGACGCCTGCC
Source organism: Candidatus Nanopelagicales bacterium (assembly GCA_032117355.1). Lineage (GTDB taxonomy): Bacteria > Actinomycetota > Actinomycetes > S36-B12 > S36-B12 > REEB460. Next base: position 9,671 of record JAULZL010000357.1, on the reverse strand, counting down.
GATGCCATGGGATCCCTAACTGTTGAAGCCGAGGCCGAATGAGTCCAGGGTGCGCAACCAGAGCCCGCGCCTGCCGGTGGCATCCTCCCGGGCAAGGCGGGACCGAGTGAACTGAACCAGGGGGTAGCGAAGGGGCTCCGGTGGAAAGGGGAACGGCTTGCGTCGCACCATCGCCAGGCTGGTGCGCTCCGTCCGTCGACCGGCAAGAAGGTCGAGCATCGACTGCGCACCGAAGCGGGCCGACGCCGTGCCAAGGCCGGTGTACCCGACGGCGTAGGCGACATCCCCGCCCATCGCGGTGCCGATGGCCGGAGTGAACCGCGAGGTCGAGTCGATGATGCCCGCCCACTTGTGGGTGAACCGAAGTCCTTCAAGCTGCGGGAAGGTCTGGAAGAACTGCGTCGCCAGCAACTCGTGGCTGGAATCTCGATGCTCCAGGGCCGGGTCGGTCTGATTGCCGCGGTAGTAAATCGCGTCGAATCCGCCCCACAGAATCCGGCCGTCATCCGTCCGGCGGTAGTAGTGAAACTGATTGCCGATATCGGTCAGGCCCTGACTGGATCGCCAGCCAACGGCATCCCACTGCGCAGCTGTCAGGGGTTCGGTGACGAGCACGTGATCGAAAACCGGCAGCACGCGCCACCGCAGACGTCGCAGCAGTGGAGTGAAGGCATTCGTCGCGATCACGGCTTGGCGCGCACGGACGGCGCCATTCGCGGTGAGCGCCGACACGCCCCCGCCTACGCGCTGGCTCAGCATGGTGACCGGAGTGCGCTCATGGATCCGCACCCCGGCGCGAAGGGCGGCGGCCTTCAGCCCCCAGACCAGCCGCGCCGGATCCATCAGGCCGCTGCCGGTCCGCACCCGGATGCCGCCGAGGTAGGTCGGCGAATCCACGTCCGATCGCAGCTCTCCGGGATCGAGCACCTCAACAACTTCGCCCCATCGGCGGTGGATCTCGTCCATGGCGGGAAGGGCCGCAACGGCATGCGGGGTCAGCGCGACGGCGGTCTTGCCGCACATCCGCAGGCCGGCGTCAATCCCCTCGTCCGCGACAAAGTCCACGATGGCCTGCAGGTTCTCCCGACCAAGTCGAACGAGCACCTCCATCTCGCGCGGCCACAGGGCCTCGCCGTGGGCGAGACCGTGGGTGAGCGACGAGGAGATGAAGCCACCGTTGCGACCCGACCCGCCGAAGGCAATCGTGCTGCCCTCAAGCAGGATCACATCGCGGGTTGGGTCCTCCTGCTTCGCGCAGATCGCCGTCCACAGCCCGGTAAAGCCACCCCCGATGATGACGAGGTCCGTCTCGGTGCCAGCGGTCAACGGTGCTTCACCGGTTGGCGCATCGGCACGATCCGTCCAGAAAGGCCGGTGCTCGGTGTCGGCAAGTGAGCGCCGGATGGGCACCAACCCACGATCCTGGGGCAAGCGAATCGTCACGGGCCTACTGCCAGCAGGACTGATGAGGACGAGTCCCAGGTGATCCCGACCCGCTCCCCCACCAGGTGGACCGGTGCACCGGGCTGACTCGCGATCACCGGGTTGTCCAGGCCCGCTACCCGGATGGAAGTCGTCGACGATCCGCCATAGAAGTGGGTCTCGACGACCTCGCCGTCGAGCAGCGCGATTTCCCCGCTATCAACCAGCCGCACCTGCTCCGGCCGGAGCATCAGCACCGCCGCTCCAGCGAGACCACGTGTGTCAGCGATGGGGATGTGCCGACCGAGCGCCCGCAGACCCGCGCCGTCGATGACCCCGGGAATGAGAGTTCCGCTGCCGATGAAGCCCGCAACGAAGACGTTCGCCGGCTGCCCGTAGAGGGTCACCGGATCAGCGACCTGCTGCACCCGGCCACCGTCCATCACCGCGATTCGATCGGCCATGCTCATGGCCTCCTCCTGGTCGTGGGTGACCACGACGAAGGTGATTCCGACCTCGCTCTGGAGTCGCTTGAGTTCTATCTGCATCTCGGCCCTGACCTTGCGGTCAAGTGCCGAGAGCGGCTCATCGAGGAGCAGCAGGCGTGGCCTCTTCACGATGGCTCGGGCAAGTGCCACCCGCTGCTTCTGGCCGCCGGATAGTTGAGCAGGTCGTGAGGAAGCCTTGTCCTCCAGCCCGACGGTCGCGAGGACCTCGCTGACGCGGGCAGCAACCTCTGCCCTGGCTACCCCTTCGCGCTCGAGGCCGTAGGCAATGTTCTTGCGGACGCTCATGTGCGGGAAGAGCGCGTAGGACTGGAACATCAGGTTGACCGGGCGCTTATTCGGCGGCAGGGCGAGGAGATCGTCCGAGGCCGCATCCGGGCCCTCTCCGCTCATGATCGTGATCGAGCCGCCGTCAAGGTCCTCGAATCCAGCGATGGCGCGCAGCAGGGTGGTCTTGCCACACCCCGAGGGGCCGAGCAGGGCGAAGAACTCATTGCGCCAGATCTCCAGGCTGACGTCATCAAGGGCCCGCACCGGCCCATAGGCCTTGCTGACGGAACTGACGGAGAGAAGGATCTCCCGGGCGTCGCCGGGATCGACCGTGGTTGACGTCATACCGCATCCGTGAGTCGGGTGATCCGCTGAGCGGAGATCACGATGGTGAAACTGACGAGGAGGAGCAGGGTTGCCAGGGCATTGATCTCGGGAGTGACGCCGAATCGGACCATCGAATAGATGACGATCGGCAAGGTCGGGGTTGATGGTCCATCGGTAAAGAATGCGACCACAAACTCATCGATGCTGAGGGTGAAGACCAGCAAGGCACCCGCCAAGATCGCTGGCCCCAGGCTCGGCAGAGTTACTCGGATGAATGTGGCCACAGCACTGGCCCCAAGGTCGCGGCTGGCCTCTTCCAGGCTCGGATCAGTCTGGCCGAGCCTGGCGATGACAACGGCCGCGACGAAGGCCATCCCGAACACCACATGGGCGAGCAGTACCGAGAACAGGCTCAGGGTGACACCGACCAGGGAGAAGAAGGCAAGCAGTCCGATAGCCAACACGAGATCGGGGATGATCGCCGGTGCAAGGCTGTAGGCCTCCAGGACGGACGATCTCACGTATCGCGCAACCCCGATGGCAATGAGCGTCCCGAGGATGGTGGCGAGCACGGTTGCGCCGACAGCCACGATCAGGGTGTTGATCAGCCCCTCGCGAATGAGGTCATTGGATGCCAGTTCTCCGTACCAACGGGTGCTGAATCCCGTCCAGACGAAGGGGACCTTGCTCGCGTTGAAGGACATCACGACCAGCACTGCGATCGGGATGTAAAGGAATGTGAAGGCCCCGATGAGCGGCAGCCGGAGCCAGCCGAGGCTACGCACGGGATATCCCGTTGATCCGGCGAGCGATCATCGCCTGCATCGCGAACAGAAAGACCAGCAGGGCAATCACCAACAGGGCAAGGACGGCTCCGAAGGGCCAATCTCGGGCCTCGAGGAATTGGTCGCGGATCAGGTTGCCCACCATGACGGTCTTGCCGCCGCCGAGGAGTTCGGGGACGACGAAATTCCCCAGGCTCGGGACGAAGACGAAGATCGCGCCGATCATTGCCCCGGGCAAGGTCAACGGCAGCGTGACATCAAGGAACACCCGCGCTCGCGACGCGCCGAGGTTGCTCGCCGCCTCGAGCAGCTGCCGATCAAGGCGCTCAACCGAGGCATAGACCGGCAGGATGACCAGTGGCAGGTAGGCGTAGGTCAGGCCGGCGATGACCGCGCCAGGCGTGTAGAGCATTCCGATCGGAGCGCTGATCACGCCGAGGTCGACCAGCGAGGAGTTGATCGGCCCCTCAGAGTTCAGCAGCACGATCCAGGCATAGGTACGAATGAGGAAGTTGGTCCAGAAAGGCAGCACCACCATGACCAGCGCGATGCTTCGCCACTGAGTGGGAAGCCGGGCGATTGCGTAGGCGGTCGGGTAGCCGATAGCCAGGGCGATGATCGTCGTCACGCCGGCGATGACCAGTGAGTCCCCGAACACGTTCAGGTACACCGGCTCAAGGACGCGGGCGTAGTTGTCGAGGGTGAAATTCCAGGTGATTCCGCCAAAGCGGCCCCGCTCGAAGAAGGAGTACACCAGGACGAGGAGGACCGGGATGGACATGAAGAGGGTGATGTAGATCAGGCCCGGTCCGGTGAAGACCGCTTGCGCGGTCAGGGCGCGGCGCCTTGCGGCGCCGCGCCCTGACGTGCGGGAGGCAGTGAGCATCAGTCGACTAGCTCGACGTGACCTCGGTGGCGATCTTGGTGTACATCGGCCCTGCCTCGCCGAGATCGACCAGGCTCTCACCCTTGAGCAGTTCGGCCGGGGTCGTGCCCATGTTCGGGTAGGTGGCAGCTAGCTGCGCACCAACGGCGTCCATGGCGGCCTTATTCGGGACCTTGTACAGGATGTTCTCGGCAACCCAAGCGTGGTTGACCGGGTCGAGGATGTAGTTGATGAAGGCGTGGGCCGCCTCCTTATTCTTCGACGTCTTCAGGACGACCATCGTGTCGGCCCACAGGTCGCTGCCTTCACTGGGCACCACGAACTTGATATCCGGATTCTCGGCAGTGCCGTAGTTGCACCAGCCATCCCACGCGACCACGGCATTGGCCTCACCCGAGACCAGGCGGGAGTAGAAGGTGGTGTCGTCGTAGGCGAGCAGATTGGGCTTGGCCGCAATCAGCGCCTCCTTGACCTTCTCCATCTCGGCCTCATCCTTGGTGTTCGCCGAGAAGCCAAGCGCCTTCTGCGCGGGGAGCATCAGCCAACGCTCGGTAGCGAGGGCCGTGACCTTGCCCTTGTTGTCCGCCGACGGCTGCAGGATGTCGTTCCAGCTGGTCGGCTCCGGGATCAGGTCGCTGCGGTAGCAGATACCGGTGGTGCCCCAGGCGTACGGGACGGAGAACTTGTTGCCGGGGTCGTATGCCAGTTCCTGTGCCTCCGGGTAGAGGTTCTTCAGGTTCGGGACGAACTCTGGATTGATCGTCTCGACCAGGCCCGCCTCATTCAGTGCCTGGGCGAACTGACCGGAGACGAAGGCCACGTCAAAGCCGGACTCACCGCCGGCCGTCAGCTTGGCCATGATCTCCTCGTTGGTGGCATGTTCCGAGATCGTGAGCGGGGTGCCCACACTCTCCTGGAACTTCGCCGCCAGATCCTCCGGGTAGTAGCCAGCCCAGTTGGAAACTGTCAGGGTCTGCTTGGTCAAGTCCGCGTTCGGATCAAGCTCCGCGGGCGCTGAATCAGACCCGCCCCCGCACGCCGACAGCACGATGGCCATCGATGATGCGGTTGCTAGCAATACCCCTGCCTTGGAACGTCGCATCTGCTCTCCTTCGGCTCACCCCGGCTTGCAGCGCGGGTAGTTGTATCGACGTTCAGCACATAAAACAGCAAGGACGAGGGTCAATCCACCGGTTTCAGAAAATTGTTGAATTCAGATTCAGGTACTTCTAGGGTCGGGTCGTGGCTCGCAGCAGTGAACGCAAGGCAGAGTTGATCGCTGCCGCCCAACGCGCCATCGCCCAGCACGGGGCGGCCGTCCAACTCAACCAGATCGCCGATCACGCGGGGGTCACGTCCAGCGCGATTCTCTACCACTACCCCCACGTGGATGACCTGCTTGTCGAGGCCAATCGTGCAGGCATGGAGCGCTTCTACAACGAGCGCATGGAGTCAATCTCCTCAGTGGCCGATCCGGCTGAGCGCCTCGCCCGGACGATCCAATCCGGACTCCCCCGCTCCTCCGACGACGAGGACGTCCGGCTGCTGTGCTCCCTCGGCGGCGAGGCTGCCCGAAACACGATCTATGCCGTTCTCCTCACGTCGCTGTACGACCGCCAGGTCGCGATGTACCAGGGGATCCTCGATCTCGGGGTGCAGACCAGAGTCTTCTTCCTGCAGCAGGCCTCCCTCACCGTGGCCCGCAACCTCGTGGCATTGGAGGATGCCTACGGCTACCGCATCATGGCCAAGCATCCGACCCTGGACTACCTATCGGCCGTCGAGTTGATCCTCGACTACGCACGACTAGCCACCAGCCACCCACTGGCATCATCGACGCACAGCAGCCTCTGACCCCAATACGCTCCAATCCACTGTCGTTCCAGGAGGGAACATGTCCGACCCCCAGGCAAGCGCTCGCAAGCTGACCATCCTGTTCATGCCCGAATCTGCCTACGGCCCGACGAACCAATGCGTGGGCATCGGCACGGTCCTGCGCGAGCGCGGCCACCGGGTGGTCTTCGCGGCGGAGGCGTCCTGGCAGGGCAAACTGGCCGCCCTCGGATTCGAGGAGGACCTGGTCGACCTCGCTCCGCCACCGGAGGGCGACGCGGCCGATCAGGACGCCGGGGCGTTCTGGAAGGAGTTCATCCGCCAGACGGCGCCGGAGTTCCGCAAGCCGACCATCGAACAGCTTGAGTCCTTCATCAAGCCAACCTGGCAGGCACTGATCGACGGGGCCGTGTTCTGCGAGCCGCAGTTGAGACGGATCATCGAGCGGGTACAGCCCGATGTCATCGTGGAGGACAACGTCCTGTGCTTCCCGGCGCTCACGACCGCCGGGGTTCCCTTCGTTCGAATCGTTTCCTGCAACCCCTTGGAGATGAAGGGCGCTGGCATCGCGCCCACGTTCTCCGGATACGCCCAAGACGACCCATCCTCCTGGGCCGACTTCCGAGATGAATACGACCGCACCCACCGCGAGATGTGGACGGCCTTCAATGAGTTCGTGACAGGCGCCGGGGCGCCACCCCTTCCCGACCTGGAGTTCATCCACGAGTCGGAGCACGCCAACCTCTACGTGTACCCGCGCGAGGCCGACTACGTGGACGACCGCCCGCTCAACAGCACCTGGCATCGAATGGACTCCTCGGTGCGTACGACAGATGAGCCCTACTCCATCCCCGATGCCGTCAAGGACCGCCCGGACACCAGTGCACTCATTTACCTGTCCCTCGGGTCACTTGGCAGTGCGGACGTCGATCTGATGAAGCGGCTGATTGACGTCCTCGGACGTACCCCGCACCGCTACATCGTTTCCAAGGGCCCGCAGCACGATCAGTACGAACTTGCCGAGAACATGGTCGGCGCCGAATTCGTACCCCAAACGCGGATCATCCCTGAGGTCGACCTGGTCATCACCCACGGAGGCAACAACACCACGACCGAGTCCCTCCACTTCGGCAAGCCGATGATCGTGCTGCCGCTCTTCTGGGATCAGTACGACAACGCCCAGCGCATGGATGAACTCGGATTCGGTCGCCGGTTGGCCACCTACGCCTTTACCGAGGATGAGATGAACGCCGCCCTGAGCGACCTGCTCAACGACCACGATCTTCGGGCGAGGATGGCCGAGATGGCCCGGGCCATCCAGGCTCGGCGCGGAACCGAGATGGGCGCGGATGTCATCGAGCGGGTCGGCCTCGAGCATTCACGTCGGTGAGCCACGGCCGTGGCTGATCCTGGCCCAGCCCTCGCCCATTCGAGTGCAGCCAACCTGCTTCCGCGGCGGCAGCGGGCACTAGCCGCGGCGATCCAAGGGCCCTTTCGCCTCGTGGATGCGCTGGCGGTGGGGTCAGGTGGCTGGCTCGCGATCGTGGGCACGGCAGATCAGACCCTGATTGTTCCGGGGCGGGTCACCGACGGCTGTTTCGTCCGCTCACCAGTGACATCGGCGGCACTCCACTCGCCGGATGCTGGACGATTTCGCATCGACCTCCTCAGCCCCCCGCCGGCACGCGCCGCCCCGGAGCAGCCGATCGACGTGGACCAGACCAACGAGTCGGTCATCCTGGCCGGATCGTGGGTGGTGAAGTGGCAGCTAAACCTGGCCCCCAATCCAGCAGCAAGGCGACTGCGTTCCATCACAACCGCCCATGAAACCGGCGTTATTCCTCCCCAGCGGTTGACGCCCACCCCGCGCGCCTTCATCGAGTGGCAGGACGACTCAGGCGACTGGCTGACCCTGGCGACCGCGGTCGACTACATCCCTGGTGCCGAGGATGGCTGGGACTGGGCGGTGCGACTGGTCCGCGAGCACTCCCAAGGGCAGATGGCCGATGCCATCTCGCCCTTCGCGCGGATCGGGCAGATGGCCGCGCACATGCATGTGGCCTTCGCCGCCGAGGGCATCGACTTTGCGGGGAGCAATGATCTGTTCCATATTCACCGGGCCGCGCTCGCAGAACTCGACGACGCACTGCGGCTGGTCGATGGGCCCGAAGGCCATCGACTTCACCAGCGCCAGGGTGAACTTCGCCGGGAGCTCGATGCCCTGCAGGAACTCGATCGAACGCCGGTCATCGACATCCACGGCGACTTCCACCTCGGCCAGATCCTGCGCAGTCCTAGTGGCGAGTACCTGATCGTCGACTTCGATGGGAGCCCCGTCCTGGCCCCGGCCGATCGACTGCACAGGGCGCCCGCGGCACGGGACATCGCGGGAATGCTGGCGTCCATCGATCACATTGCTCGCGTGGTCAACTACCGAACTGCGGGGCTGGACCCAACTCGCGCCCTGTCGTGGATTCCTCGGGCCCAGGCTGCCTTTCTCGACGCCTACCGCAGCGGCCTCGACGAGGCGGGGCAACACGACCTACTGGATGAGCGGTTGATCCGGCCATTCCTCGTCCAGCAGGAATGCCGGGAGTTCATCTACTCGGTGCGTCACCTCCCGCACTGGCGATACGTGCCCGACGCCGTTCTCACCGATATGTTCCCCATATGAAGCCCGAGAGATTCATCGCCGACCTAGAGCGCAAGCCGGAAACCCTGCGCGCCCTCGCCGAACGGCTCCAGGAGGCGAATCCATGGGCAGGCCTGGATCTCGAGCCCCATCGACGGTTGGTCCTGGTCGGAATGGGCTCATCCAACTACGCGGGCGAGGTCGCGGCTGAGCGGCTGCGGGCCCATGGCATCAATGCCGTCGCGTCGCTATCCAGCAGCGATGTGCCGCCACTCGTCACCGAGCAAGACGTCGCCGTCATTATCTCGGCAAGCGGCAAGTCAAAGGAGACCGTTGCTGCGGCTCAGTACTTCGCCAGCCGGTGCCGCACTATCGGCATGACGAATACGCCCGACTCCCCGATCGAGACAATCACCGACCATCACCTCGCCATGCATGCCGATGTCGAGGAGAGCGGCGTTGCCTGTCGATCCTTTCAGCACACTCTCGCCTTGCTGCTTGCCCTCGAGGAGCACCTGCACGTCTTCCTCGATGAGACCTCCGAGCCGATGTACGCACCCCGCACTTCCGCGCTGATCCGTCAGGCGGCTCAGGCCACGGAGGACCTGCTCACTCGGGAGGACGAGTGGCGCCCGGCAGTCTCCGACTACCTCCTCGGTCCCGACGGCACCGCATTCGTCGCCCCGCAGGGACGACTGTCCAGCGCCAAGCAGTCGGCGCTCATGTTGCGCGAGACGCCCCGCCTGCCCGCCATCGCCTGCGAGACCGGTGATTGGTCCCATGTGGACGTCTACCTGACGAAGACCACCGACTACCGCATGCTGCTGTTCACCGGCTCGTCGTACGAGCCCGAGCTGCTCGAGTGGTGCCAGCAGCGCGGCTCGACGGTCGTTGCCCTCGGCGCGGACATCCCGACCGCCCAGATGAGCCTGCGATATCACCATGACGACGTCCGCGACGTGCGCCTGCTCAGCGAGGTGCTCGTTGCCGAGCTGGTCGCGGCCCGCGCC
>JAULZL010000356.1:9164-11422 GCA_032117355.1 Candidatus Nanopelagicales bacterium | reverse complement strand
CCGAACCACTTGCGCCCCGGACGGTTGGCTCCACCAGCCCAGTGCGAGCCCAGTAGTCGAGTTGCCGGTAGGTGATACCAGCCGCCGCGCAGGCAACCGGCCCGCGATACCCGATGTCGGCAGGCAAAGGTCGGAGCTCCTCCGCATCGAACAAGGCATCCTGACTGCTGGCCGAACTCTTGGGACGTTCGGTTGCATTCACGGACAGCCTCCTGGGTATGCACGCACGTTCACCTGAGGGGAAGCAGGCAGTGCTGACGCTACGAACAGGCGCCGGTACCGGTCAATGCGACACACGCGAACCACCCCGACGTAAGTCTGAACCTCTACCTGAGGGTGGATTCGCGATCACTCCTGGAAGTCCTCGGGATTCACCTGGTCGAGGAATTCTCGGAAACGCTCCACCTCGTCCTCGCTCGGCTCGTCCTCGGGAAGCTCGATCCCGGCCGCATCGAGGACTTCATCTGCGGCGAGGATCGGGGTCTGAGTGCGCAGCGCAATGGCGATTGCATCCGATGGCCGAGCGCTAACCTCAATCCCGGAAGAAAAGACCAGGACCGCATAAAAGACGCCGTCCTTGAGTGCCGTGATGCGAATCTCAGTGAGGGTTGCGCCGAGGGCCGTGAGGATGTCGCGGAGTAGGTCATGGGTTAGCGGTCGCGGCGGGACAATTCCCTGCTGGGCGTACGCGATCGCCGTGGCCTCTACGGCTCCGACCCAGATGGGCAGATAGCGCGATCCTTCGACCTCGCGAAGGAGGACGATCGGGCTATTGGAGGGCATCTCCATTCGGACGCCTACCAGATCCAGGGCTCGCACCTGCCCAGGGTAACTCCCTAGCCCTTGCCACCGCGAATGAGATTGGCCCGGAGCAGGGCCGCGTGCAATTGAATGAACAGGGCGGCGAGTTCGCGGATCGTTTCCTGAACTCGTGCCTTGGCGTCAAGATCACGCGGGCTTGCGTGGGGTGCGGCGATCTGCTCGACCAAGCCGCTATCGCGGTCCGCGACGACGCGAAAGGAGCGCAGGTGTCGGGGTTCCACCCCGAACTGTGCGAGTCGGCCAACGATGCTCACGATGGCCAGGGCATCCTCGTCGTAGTACCCGGCCGCGGTGCACCAGACCAGGCCGCTGGCCTCCAGCTGATCGATATCGGACTCAGGCACGTCCAGGTGCTCAGCGAGCTCGGTGCGCGTCATTCGCACCCGGCCAGCTCCGGGCCGATAGTCCTCCGGCTGGAGACCTGTTCCGGCCACGGCAGTGACCTGCGGCTCGGCCGGCTCACTTAGGTGCTCTCGGATGACCTTCAGGGGGAGGTACTGGTCACGCTGAAGGGTCAGGACCGACCGCAGCTGCTCGATATCTCGATCGGTGAAGCGGCGATATCCCGAAGGGGTGCGTTCGGGGGTAACGAGGCCCTCTGACTCAAGGAACCTGATCTTGCTGATGGTGATGTCGGGGAACTCCCGCTTCAACATGGTCAGCACCTCGCCGATGCTGATCGTCCCATTGAGGCGCCGACTGGCGGGCTCGCTCATCGCTCTTACTCGGCCCCCACCAGGAAAATAAATCGGAACTTGCCGATCTGCAGTTCGTCGCCGCCCGCGAGTCGGCGGTCGTTGACACGCTTACGGTTGACGTACGTCCCATTGAGGCTGCCGGAGTCTTGGATACTCCATCCCTCCGCACCGTGCCTGATCTCGGCATGCCGGCGGCTAACGGTGACATCGTCAAGAAAGATGTCGGCCTCAGGTGCCCGACCGATGGCGTAGACATCGCCTCCGGCCGCCAGTGGGTATTCGCTGCCCTCCCCCGGTCCGCGATGAACGACCAGGAGGGCCGAGCCGGTGGGTAGGTCGCTACGCGAACCGGGTTGGACGGGACCGAGTGCTCCAGAGCTGCCGGCTGGGCCGGTTTGTCCTACCGGGGCAATTGCTCCCGTGTAGTCAAGGCTCGACTCCAATGGAGCCCCGCAGGATGCGCAGAAGTGGTCGTGTGCATCCACCTCGACGCCACATGACGGGCACTGCATCATGGAAGGAATCTACCGCTCGAATGCCGTCAGGTTGGGAAGGCGCGTGAGGAGACTGCCGTGAATGCCCGTGTCCGTGCTCAGGCTGAGGCGATCAGCGCCTGATACTCGGAGGAGGTCATTAGTCCCGTGGCCTGGCCCGGATCCTGCAGGCGGAGCCGGAATAGCCATCCGGAGCCGTAAGGATCGTTGTTGACCGTCTCCGGGGCCGCGTCCAGGCTGGTGT
>JAULZL010000356.1:0-9154 GCA_032117355.1 Candidatus Nanopelagicales bacterium | reverse complement strand
GACAACCTCGCCGTCAACGGGTGCGTAGACGTCGCTGACGCTCTTGGTCGACTCGATTTCTCCACAGGAAGCTCCGGCAGAGATGACGGTTCCTGAAGCAGGCAGGCTCACGTAGACGATGTCACCGAGGGCTTCCTGGGCAAAAGCGGTGATGCCTACCTCGGCGAGGTCACCGGTAACGCGCACCCATTCGTGCTCCGCGGTGTAAAGCAGGTCCTCGGGGTACATATGAACCCTTCCTGGTGTGGGGAGTCTGTCATCGGAACTCTGTCGTCGGGAGGAGCGTACTCATGCCTTAGCGCTGGATCCGGTTGACCGAGAGAGCCGAAGAGCCTTGATCACGTAGTCCAATCCGGCCCACCAGTAGAGCGCAGTCCCCCACAGCACGAAGGCCCAGCCGCAGGTGCGCCCGAGCAGGCCCCAGGTCCCCTCCTGCGCGCCGAGAAGCAGGAAGGGGAAGCCCCAGAGCAGGCAGAACGTCGCTGCCTTTCCGACCAGGGTGACCGGCATGGCGATCATCCCGCGGGAGCGCAGGATTGGCAGCAGCCCCAGGAGCATCACATCTCGCAGGGCCAGCAGGAGAACCAGCCACCACGGGATGATCTCCCGGACGGCTAGTCCGATAACCGTGGCTGCGATGTAGAGCCGATCGGCCACTGGATCAAGGAGTGCGCCTAGCCGGCTGAATTGGCCGGTCCACCGGGCAATCGCGCCGTCCAGCCAATCTGTCACCCCGGCCACGACCAGCAGGATCAGTGCCCATCCGTCGGCCTCGGCGACGATGACGAGCCACAGGAAGGCGGGTACTCCCAGGAGTCTGGCGAAGCTAAGCAGGTTGGGGATGGTGAGAATTCGGTCCGCTGCCGGTTCGCCTGCCCTCATGCGGGGCTCCCCGGGCCTTGTGGCTGTCCCGGGCGCAGCCGGACGAGCGCGGCGTGCGCCAGGGTGATTGCCATGACGAGCAACAACACCGCGAGGCCAACCGCTGCGGTCTGGTAGGACGAAGCCTCAGGCACGCCCAGCACGAGAAAAGCACGAACGGTCACCGGCCGACCGAGATCGCCGTTGAGTATCACGATGGAGATCGGCTCGCGGCCGCTCAGTCGGATGGACGGTCCGGCGCCTCGCGCGGAAGCAGTCCACTCCACCGCCGCCGTTGAGCCAAGTTCCCGCCCGCCGGTCACCGGTGTGACCGTCCAGGACCCCGCCTTGAGTCGGGCCACGCTGTAGGAACCACCGATGAGATATCCGTCCAACACCTCGCTCGGCGCTAGGCCGATGAAGATGTCGGCCGGGTCATCTCCGGCACGCTCTCCAGCCGGCTTGATCAGCAGTGAAGCCTTTCCCTCGACCGGCAGGTATGGGATTGACGCATCCACCCGGTCAAGATCGATCACTATCGCCTGTGCATTCGGCCGCACTGGGATTTCGCCCAGATCGGACATGACCCGGGACGAGGGGCCAAAGGCCTGCACGATCCATGCCGCGCCAATCCCAAGACTCAGTGCGCCGAGAAGACATATGAAGCTGGCGAACAGCAGTAGCGCACGCTTCATGGCGACCAAGGCCTGTGCATGTGGGCCCCTGGTGGACTGGCGTGATGCATGCAGGCAGCCTAATCAGGGTGCGCGCGACCCGCGTGCATCCTCCTGGGAGATAAGGAGGTCACGGTCGGCCAGCCGGCCCAGTCCAGCAAGGGGCTGTGCCATCCGGTGATTACCCCGGAGATCCTCCCGGTGCTGATCCAAGAACCACCAGTACCCGGCCGTGAAGGGGCACGCCTCCGGCCCAACCCGTCGGTCAGGACGATAGGCACAGCCCTTGCAGTGGTCGGACATCCGGTTTATGTAGGCGCCGCCCGACGCATAAGGCTTGGTGGCCATTCGACCACCGTCGGCGTACAGGGACATCCCCAGGACATTTGCTGTCATCACCCAGGGGTACCCGTCAACGAAGGCGCGGCCAAACCAGTCGACCATCTGCCGTGGTTCGTATCCGCGCTGAAGGGCCCAGTTGCCGAGCACCATCAGCCGAACGATGTGGTGAGACCACCCCCGCTCGCGTACCTCACGAAGTGCGGAGGACAGGCAGGCGGCGGTTACCTGACCGTCCTGCAGATCGGCGAACCACTCGGGGAGGTCCACCTCGGCGCGCAGTGCATTGGGAATCTCATCCGGCTGTGACTGCCAATACAGGTGCCAGACGTACTCGCGCCAGCCAAGCACCTGCCGCACCATCCCCTCAACGCTCTGCAGGGGGGCCTCGCCTCGTCGGTAGGCCGCCACGCAGGCGTCAACAACCTCCATGGGATGCAGCAACCCGAGGTTGAGTGCGGGAGACAGCAGCGAATGCGCCATCGACCAGTCCTCTGCGAGCATCGCGTCTTCATAGGGTCCGAAGGAGACCAGGCGATGCTCGACGAAGTCGGCCAGAACCTCGAGTGCCTCTGAACGCGTGGCCGCGAACGCGCGCGGGTTGTCGTCCCCGATGAAGCTCACCTCGCCGGACGCTGCCCAGGCGTCGAGGTCCTCACGCACCTGGGCGTCGATGGCGTCCTCGACCGGGTGCCATGGGGCATGGACGCCCAAGGTCCGCTGGCCCTTCGGCGGTGGCAGTCGGTTCTCCTTGTCGAAGTTCCACTCGCCACCCTCAGGTGCATCGCCGTTGACCAAGACTCCAAGGGTGGTGCGGACGAGTCGATACCAGTCCTCCATCAGCAGGCGTCGGCCGCCACGGCCAGAGGACCACTGATCAAACAGCGCACTCTCGGTGGCAAAGCCCCGGCTGGGCAGGACGGCAAGACCAGGCTGCTCGCGCACGAATCGCCTCGCCTGGTGACTGGTCGGATCAATGACCTCGGTGGGGCGGTGTTCGGCCAGCGCGGGGGCGAAGGAGTCTGACTGGACGATGACGCAGAGATCGCCGAGGTCTGCCGCCCGGTGCCTCATCGCACTGAGAATCAGGTGCGCCTTGGCCCGGTGATAGCGCCGACGCGCAAACATCCGGCGGCTCTCGACCATCAGGACGCGATCACCTGGTTGGAGGTCGTCGGTGAAATGGGGACCCAGTTGGTCGCCGAGGATCCACCTCATGGAGTGAACCTGCGCGCTGAGAATCGTCCATCCTCATGACGGACGACCAGCGGCAGCCCGAAGGCCGCCGTCAGGTTCTGATCGGTGATGACGGTGGAAACCGGGCCCTGGGCGACGACCCTGCCCGCGCGCAGCAGCAGTGCATGGGTGAAGCCCACGGGAATCTCCTCAACGTGGTGCGTGACAACGACCTGCGTGGGTGCGCGTGGGTCGAGGGCGAGGTTGCCCAACCGCATGACGAGGTCCTCCCGGCCGCCGAGGTCAAGCCCTGCCCCCGGCTCGTCCAGGAGGAGAAGCTCGGGATTGGACATCAGGGCCCGGGCGATCAAGCACCGCTTTCGCTCCCCCTCCGAAAGGGTGCCGAAGGTCCGCCCGGCGAGGGAGTCGATGCCCCACTCGGTTAGCAGGGCTTCCCCCCGCTGGATGTCCTGAGTCGAGTATTCCTCCCGCCAACGCCCGGTTGTCGCGAAGGCTCCGGTTATCACCACGTCCCGCACCGACTCCCCCGGTGGGATGTCCGGGGCAATGGCGCTGCTCGCCCAGCCGATGAACGGTCGTAGCTCGGATAGGTCCACGGCGCCGAGCCGCTCGCCGAGGATGTCCACCTCCCCTGAGGTCGGAAACAGGCGGGTCGAGGCGATGAGCAGCAGGGTGGTCTTGCCGGCACCGTTGGGGCCGAGGATCACCCACCGCTCCTTCAGGCCAACCTGCCAGGTCACCTCGTCAAGGAGCCGGCGGTCACCACGTCGCACGGTGACCTGATCGCATGCGACGGCGCACTCGTCCGGCCGGAGGCCGACGAGGCTTGAGACGGCATTCGCCACGGGTTGACTGTAGTGCGACTCGGCTGCGTGCCCGCGTGGGTGAACGCACTAGCGTGTGACCGCCATGACGACTCAGACCCTCCTCGTCACCCTTTCCGGCGCCGATAAGCCTGGAGTCACCAAGGCCCTCTTCACCGCCCTGGGCAGGTTCCCGGTCACCGTCGCGGACGTGGAACAACTCGTCATTCGCGGCCAACTAGTTCTGACCGTCCTCGTCGGATTCGAAAGGGATTCGGATATCCCGGCCCAGGTTCGGACGGCGGTTCGGCAGACAGCCGCCTCATTGGACCTTGACGTGACCACGGTCCTCGGCGCCATTGAGGACGGTGATCGGCGACGCAATCGCGTGCATGTGACCGTCCTAGGCGCACCATTGCCGCCCATTGCGATCGCGCGAATTGCCCAGGAGGTAGCCGATCGCGGCGGAAACATCGATCGAATCCGCCGGATTGCCGCGTACCCGGTGACCGCGATCGTCTTTGAGAGCTCCGGTGCCGAGGTCCATGAGCTGCGTCGCGCCCTGACGAGCGCCGCGGTCGAATGCGGCGTCGACGTAGCCGTGCAGGAAGCCGGACTGGATCGGCGTGGTCAATACCTCGTCGTCATGGACGTGGATTCCACCCTCATTCAGGATGAGGTGATTGACCTGATCGCCGAGCAGGCGGGAGTGCTCGATGACGTTGCCCGGATCACCGACCGGGCCATGGCGGGCGAACTGGACTTCACATCGTCACTGACCGAGCGGGTTCGTCTCCTGGCCGGCCTGCCGGTATCCGCGCTCGACCAGGTTCGGGCGCAGGTCTCGCTCACTCCGGGGGCTCGGACTCTGTGTCGCACGCTGAACAACCTGGGTTATCGGGTGTGCCTGGTTTCCGGCGGTTTCATCGAAGTCGTCGGGCCCCTGGCGGAGGAGCTGGGTGTCGCGGGCGTGCGGGCCAACTCGCTGGAGGTCCACGACGGTCGGCTTACCGGTCGAGTCACCGGGCCCATCATTGATCGAGCCGGCAAGCGGCGCGCCCTCGAGGAGTTCGCCGCGCAGTTCTCGATCCCCATGCGACGCACGATCGCCATCGGTGACGGAGCCAATGACATCGACATGCTGGAGGCGGCCGGGCTTGGCGTTGCCTTCAACGCGAAGGCGCCGGCTCGGGCTGCCGCCGACACGGCGGTGAATGTCCCGTATCTCGACTCTGTGCTCTACCTCCTGGGCATAACTCGTGAGGACATCGAAGAGGCCGATGCCCGGGACGGGCTCGTGACACCTGCCCCGCCTATCGCGTGATAGCTCGTGCCCGTTACCCCGCTTGATTGGTGACAACAAGCGGGTGTCCCGGCTATCCGCGAGGGATAGCGAAGGTGCTGAGTACCCCGCAGCCAGCACTGAGGCCGCCAACTGGCACGTCGAGGACTGCAATGGCGCAGGTCGGGAATTTCATGCCCATTGCTCGGAAGTGCTCAGATCCGTCATCGGCAGCGAGATGGGACGCAACTTGCTGGGTGGCCGGATTGTGCGCGACCAGCATCACGGTGCTCGAGATCAGTAGCCCTTCACGCAGCACGTCGAGATACTCGCCCATGCTCGCTTCATAGAGCCGGGGTTCTGTGTGTGCCTGCAGGCCGGGGAGCGACGCGGATGCGATCTGCCAGGTCTGCTGGGTCCGATTGGCCGGCGAAACCGCAATCCACGGCTGGCCGCCGAGCAGGGTGTCGCGCTGATCCCGAAGCCACGCCCCGGCGGCATCCGCATCGCGCTGCCCACGCATGCTCAACGGACGATCGACATCGGCAACGCCCACCGGGTAGTCCGACTTGGCGTGTCTCATCAGGATCAGCCGCACCTCATGCACCTTGGGAGTGAACACCACCGTCGACGTGGATAATCTCGCCGGTAGTCGCGGGGAACCAATCAGACATCAGGGCAACGCAGGCCTGCGCCGCCGGAACCGGGTCATCGAGGTTCCAGCCGATCGGAGCACGAGTGCCCCAGACCGCCTCGAAGTCATCGAAGCCGGGAATGCTCTTGGCTGCCATCGTTCGGATGGGCCCGGCTGCAACCAGGTTGACCCGGATTCCCCGGGGCCCCAAGTCGCGTGCGAGGTAGCGGGCTGTGCTCTCGAAGGCGGCCTTGGCCACGCCCATCCAGTCGTACTTGGGCCAGGCCACGGTCGCGTCGAAGTCCAGGCCGACGATGGACCCACCGGGGCCCATCAGGGGTGCCGCAGCGACAGCCAGGGACTTCAGCGAGTAGGCCGAGACGTGGACAGCAGTGCTGACGTCCTCCCATGCCGTATTCAGAAAGTTGCCACCGAGTGCCGCTTCGGGGGCGAAGCCGATTGAATGCAAGACCCCGTCAAGGTTCGGCACGTGCTCGCGCACCCGCTCGGCGAGGGCTTCGAGGTGCTCGGTGCTCGTGACATCGAGTTCGACAATCGGCACCGGCTTGGGCAGACGTCCCGACGAGCGCCGGGTGAGGGGCATGGTGCGCCCGAAAGAGGTGAGGACGACCTCAGCCCCCTGCTCCTGTGCGATCCGCGCGACGTGGAAGGCGATCGACTGGTCGGTGAGGATCCCCGTTACGAGGATGCGTTTGCCATCGAGAATTCCCATTGCTGCTCCTACCGTCAGTGGCCCATCCCGAGGCCGCCGTCCACCGGGATCACGGCTCCCGTGACGTAGCCCGACGCTTCGCTGGCAAGGAACTCCACCACAGCGGCCACCTCGTCGGGGCGAGCATAACGACCCAGCGGGACCGCTCCCAGAATCTCGGCCTTGCGCTCCTCACTCAGGCCCGCGGTCATGTCGGTTTCGACGAAGCCTGGAGCGACAACGTTGACCGTGATGCCACGTGACCCCACCTCACGAGCGAGGGATCGTGCCGCGCCGATCAGCCCGGCCTTGGCGGCCGCGTAGTTGACCTGTCCTGCCGAGCCCATCATGCCCACGACCGATGACACGTAGATGATGCGCCCGTGTCGGGCCTTCAACATGCCGCGCAGCGCCCGGCGGGCTAGCCGGATGGATCCGGCCAGGTTTGTCGACAGGACGTCATCGATGTCCCCATCGGACATCCTCATCAGCAGGGTGTCGCGAGTGATCCCGGCATTCGCCACGATGACCTCAACCGGACCGAAGTCGGCCTCAATGCGCTCGAAGGCTGACTCAATAGACGTAGGGTCGGAGACGTCGAGAGTGACGGCGGCAAGGCCATCCGGCGCCGTCCCGGACCGTGAGCCGACGACCACCTGATGGCCAGACGCTCGAAGCCGCAGGGCGATTGCCAGCCCGATGCCACGATTGCCACCTGTCACGAGCGCGATGCCGTTCACGAGTGCCCCCGGCTCGTTGCCGACTCTTGACGTTTCGTCGCGTGAATGACTGACATTTTCCGTCCTCCCTGCCGAGTGTGCGTCCGGCAAGGGACGCGTCACATCCG
The DNA here is from genome assembly GCA_032117355.1 of Candidatus Nanopelagicales bacterium. Classification (GTDB taxonomy): domain Bacteria; phylum Actinomycetota; class Actinomycetes; order S36-B12; family S36-B12; genus REEB460. The sequence continues at coordinate 1,805 of JAULZL010000356.1, read as the reverse complement.
GGCCATTCGGCTGGACCGACCCGCGCTTTCACGGGCGACCGCACTGCTTCACGGGCCACCGAACCGCTGTACGGGCGACCGCAATGCCCGCGTCCCGTGCGGGCACACGCTATCGGAGCCGGATACGCTCACGCGGTGTCAACTCAGGACGAGGGTGAGGATCAGGAGCTCGCGCTCGGGGCAGTGCAGTCGGGCCTGCGGGCAGGCGCGTCCCACATCGAAGCTCGGGTGATGCGCACTCGTAGCCGGATGATCGGAACGAGCGACGCTCGGATCGAGTACAACGTGCCAACACTCGAGTCCGGGATTGGTATCCGGGTGATCGTTGATGGGTGCTGGGGCTTCGCCGCAACGCCCATTCTGACCACTGACTCGGTGCGCACCTGCGCTGAATCGGCCGTCCAGCTCGCGCGCTCGAGCGCCCCGCTTGTGCGCATACCGGTGACACTTGCGGACGAACCCGTCCACCAGGGCCACTGGGAATCCCCCTTCGAGCAGAATCCCTTCGACGTGTCTGATGGTGAGGTCATCGACCTGCTCACGAGTCGCGATGCAGCTCTGATGCGCTCCGCCGGTGTGCGCCACGCTGACAGCTCCTTCGTCGCCGTCGAGGAGCGCAGCACCCTGGCTACGTCCTCGGGGACCCTGGTCACCCAGCGACGGGTGCGCGTCCAAGCGGAGAGTTCCTGTCTGGGCGAGCACGAGGGACTCGTGGACACCATGCGGACGACAGCGCCGCCCACCGCGCGTGGCTGGGAGTACGTCCTCGATGGCTGGGCTTGGCAGGAGGAGTTGGCGCGGCTGCCGGACTACCTCGCCGAGAAGTTACGCGCCAAGTCAGTTCAGCCGGGGCCGGGGACGGTGATCCTGGATCCCACGAACCTCTGGCTGACGATCCATGAGTCGGTCGGCCACGCAACCGAGCTTGACCGAGCCCTTGGTTACGAGGCGAACTATGCGGGAACCTCCTTTGCGACGCCTGACCAGCTGGGACAGCTGCGCTACGGATCACCGCTGATGCACATCACCGGGGATCGCACCGCGCAGCACGGCCTTGCCACGGTCGGTTGGGACGATGAGGGGGTTGCCGCGCAGGACTGGGACATCGTGCGCGACGGCGTCCTGGTCGGCTATCAACTCGACCGCGCTATGGCCGGAGAATTCGGCTTCGACAGGTCTAATGGGTGCGCCTACGCGGACTCCCCGTTGCACACTCCCATCCAGCGGATGCCGAATGTGAGCCTGCGCCCAGGTACCGCGCCCGCGAGTGTCGGCGATCTGATCGCCGGAGTCGAGGACGGCTACTACATCGTTGGTGACAAGTCGTGGTCCATTGACATGCAGCGCTACAACTTCCAATTCACCGGCCAGCGCTTCTTTCGGGTCAGACATGGACGAATCGAGGGGCAGGTTCGCGACCTCGCATATCAGTCGCGGACGCCGGACTTCTGGGGATCCTTGGTGGCAATCGGTGACTCCTCCACCTACCTGCTGGGTGGGGCACTCAACTGCGGAAAGGCCCAACCAGGTCAGGTTGCCGCGGTCTCCCACGGCTGCCCGGCGGCCGTCTTCGAGAATGTCACGATCATCAACGCGGCGGAGGCGGGATGACCCCCCTGGACCCAGCAGATGGAGCCGCGATCGCCGAACGAGCCGTGCGCGCCTGCGGTGCCGATGCCTGTCACGTCCTCGTCCAGTCCACCTCTCAGGTCAATCAGCGCTGGGCACGTAATTCGTTGACGACCAATGGCCTCACCCTCAGCGCCATGGTCACGGTGGTGGCGATGCGGCATCTGCCGCAGGGG
>JAULZL010000355.1:0-2080 GCA_032117355.1 Candidatus Nanopelagicales bacterium | reverse complement strand
CCGCACAATCCTGCAGGTAACGCCCGAGGCCCTACGCACCCTCGCTTTCGAGGCCATCCGTGACATCCAGCATCTGCTGCGCCCCGGACACCTGGCTCAGTTGAGGCGGATCCTCGACGACCCTGAAGCGTCCCCCAATGATCGATTCGTCGCCTTGGACTTGCTCAAGAACGCGAACATCTCAGCCGGAGGTGTCCTGCCGATGTGCCAGGACACCGGCACGGCAATCATCAGCGCGAAGAAGGGGCAGTACGTCTGGACAACCGGCGAGGATGAGGAGCACCTTTCCCGCGGCATTTTCGATGCGTACCAACAGCTGAACCTGCGGTATTCGCAGATGGCGCCGATCACGATGTGGGAGGAGCGCAACACCGGCACGAACCTGCCCGCGCAAATCGAGATCTACGCCAACACGCACGCCGGGAACGAGTCAACCTACGAGTTTCTGTTCATGGCCAAGGGCGGCGGCAGCGCAAACAAGAGTTACCTCTACCAGCAGACGGCTGCACTGCTGAATCCTCAGTCGTTCGCAAGCTTCCTCGACGAGAGCCTGCGTAGCCTCGGAACAGCGGCCTGCCCGCCGTACCACCTCGCCATCGTGGTGGGTGGCACCAGCGCGGAGTACGCGCTGAAGGTCGCGAAGTACGCAAGCGCCCGCTACCTCGACGGCCTGCCCGTCCATGGCTCAACCGACGGTCACGGCTTCCGTGATCTGGAGATGGAGCAGGAGGTCTGGAAGATGACCCAGGGCTTCGGGATCGGCGCGCAGTTCGGCGGTAAGTACTTCTGCCACGACGTGAGGGTGATCCGACTGCCCCGGCACGGAGCGTCCTGCCCCGTCGCAATCGCGGTGTCCTGTTCAGCCGACCGACAAGCCCTGGCGAAAATCACTCCCGAGGGCGTGTTTCTCGAACAACTTGAACGGGAGCCGGCGCACTACCTGCCGGAGGTCACCGACGAGCACCTTGACGATGACGTGGTCCGCGTCGACCTCAACCGGCCCATGGACGAGGTGCGCCAGCAACTCTCGACCCTTCCGGTCAAGACCCGAGTGTCGCTCACCGGTTCGTTGATCGTTGCTCGCGACTTGGCACACAAGCGGGTGAAGGAGATGCTGGACCGAGGCGAGCCGATTCCGCAGTACTTCCGAGATCACGCGGTCTACTACGCCGGGCCAGCCAAGACCCCCGAGGGCTATGCCTCCGGGTCCTTCGGCCCGACCACGGCAGGTCGCATGGACGGGTACGTCGACCAGTTCCAGAAAGCAGGCGGATCCTTCGTGATGCTGGCGAAGGGCAATCGGAGCAAGGCGGTAACTGACGCCTGCAAAGCAAATGGCGGGTTCTACCTCGGCTCCATTGGCGGGCCGGCAGCACGCCTAGCCCAGGACAACATCACGAAGGTGGAGGTCTTGGACTTCCCTGAGCTGGGCATGGAGGCGGTTTGGAAGATCGAAGTCGTCGACTTCCCGGCCTTTGTCGTTGTTGATGACAAAGGCAATGACTTCTTCGCGGAGACGATGAAGCCGACAATCACCACAATCGGGGTCGGCCAGCCAAAGTAGAAGGCCTGCTCAAGGTCTGCGACAGGTCCTAGCCGAAACGCCGGGCGCAACGGGCTCCACCGCTGCCCCAGTGCCTGCGCCCATCCCCCTTGCGCCAAACAACCCAGTAAGCCATGTCCTGCCAGTAGCGGTTCCACTGCTGGGTCGGGATCGTCCGTAGCTTGCGGAGGATGGCCACCCCTTCAGCGCCCATCACCTTGCGGACCTCCGGCTGCATCATCCAGGTGGCACCGATCGCCAGGGGCCGGTTGAACTGATACGCACCCCGGTAAGTGCCGCCACGGCTGACAGCCTTGTAGTCGAAGTTGCTCTCCCGGTCGATGATGCAGCGTCGAACTCGCTCCTTCTTCGGCATGTACCACTTGCCCCGGTACAGGCTCTTCATGAAGCCGTGGTCGTCCTTTGCCTTGCCTTTGCCTTTGGCGAGGGACAGTTGGACGGACCTGGTGTTCTCAGCCTCCTCAAAAAGACCCGTCCGGTCTTCCGGGGTGCTCTCAGCCTGCGCTGCAGGGATGG
>JAULZL010000354.1:4469-4830 GCA_032117355.1 Candidatus Nanopelagicales bacterium | reverse complement strand
CCGGAGTAGACGCCAGCACGCCAGCACGAAGCCCTTTAATGCTCCGTGTGTCCGCACCGCTCCCAGGGCGTACGACGAGCAGCACGGATAGAACCGGCAGCTCGGCGGAAGCAGGGGCGAGATCAGAATCTGATATCCGCGAATACCCGCTATCAGCACCATCGACAAGAGCCATCCGACGGAGTGGGTCCAGGCCCATCTCGCGAATTCGGCGATGTCACGCAGGCGTGCACCAGTTAGCGAGGCCTTCACTGGGCCACCTGCTTAGCAAAGGCTGAAGCTAGGGCCTGCTCCACATCCCGACTCAATTCATCGAAGGTCGCGGTTCCCGCCCCGGGCAAGCAACGCACGACCACGTCAA
>JAULZL010000354.1:0-4459 GCA_032117355.1 Candidatus Nanopelagicales bacterium | reverse complement strand
TCAAAACCCCGCGGCATTGTCGGTAGTAGCCGCCTTACCACCTCTCGAAGGCGGCGAGCGGTCCGATGCCTCACCACCGACCCACCAATCCCACGGCCGATAGTCAAGCCAACCCGCGAAACCAGATTTGAGTTCGAGATGACGTGTACCACGACTACTCCCCGGCGAGAGCGCTGACCGCGGCCACTCGCACGTGAGAATTCAGACGAACGCCGTAGCCTGTTGGCCGGCGGCAACATTTGTCAGGCGGACAGCCTGGTGCGCCCCTTGGAACGACGACCCGCAAGAATTGCCCGCCCAGCCCTGGTGCGCATCCGAAGCCGAAAACCGTGCGTCTTAGCACGGCGGCGGTTGTTCGGCTGGAAGGTGCGCTTCATCGTCAGGCTCCTGCTGGTTCGTTTGGGGAAGTCAGCCTCGCGGCTTCGGCGCCTTACCCTACGGAGGGTGGCAGACAAGGTCAACCGCACCATACGACATCCCGGCCGGCAACGATCGTTGAGCCCTCCCGAACCCTGCAGGCACTTGTCCGTCAGCTCGGCCTTGGATATTGTCCACAGGACCTTGTGCCCCCGTTCCACACCTGTGGATATCCCTGTGGACACATTTCGTGCACCTGGATCGGATGACCATGAGCGATGAACTCGACATCAATGATGTCTGGGCTCAAGCCGTCTCAACCCTGTCCGACGGGACCCTCACCCCCCAGCAACGCGCCTTCGTCGCCTTGACCAAGCCGCTTGGCATTGTCGGCGACACCGCGCTCGTCGCCGCGCCAAATGAGTTCACCAAGGACGTGCTCGAGACGCGGCTACGACCGATGGTGGTGCACGCACTGAGCGTGACCCTCGGCCGCGACATCATGCTCGCCGTCACTGTTGACCCGTCCATCGCACCTGCCATCGACGAGATCACCACCGACGCCGTCGCCGATGCGACTTACGCCCCCGACGAGTCACTCACTCTTGACGCTGGCGGCAACGGAAACAGTGAACCGGCGGCTCTACGGCCCGAGGACGGCCCCCGCCCGGGCACTGGCTCGCCGTCCACCCGCAAGGAAGACGGGCGCCTCAATACCAAATACACCTTCGACACCTTCGTGATTGGCTCCAGCAACCGGTTCGCCCATGCCGCAGCTGTCGCCGTTGCCGAGCAGCCCGCACGGGCCTACAACCCTCTTTTCGTCTACGGCGGCTCGGGTCTGGGCAAGACTCACCTCCTCCATGCAATCGGCCACTACACGCGAACCTTGTATAAGGGAACGCGAGTGCGGTACGTGAGCTCCGAAGAGTTCACCAATGAGTTCATCAACAGCATCCGTGACGACAAGGCATCGGCCTTTCAACGCAGATATCGCGACGTCGATGTCCTGCTTGTGGACGATATTCAATTCCTCAGCGGCAAGGTCCAGACCCAGGAAGAGTTCTTCCACACGTTCAACACCCTGCACAACGCCGACAAGCAGATCGTGGTCAGCAGTGACCTGCCGCCAAAACTGCTTCAGGATTTCGAGGATCGAATGCGGTCTCGATTTGAGTGGGGTCTCATTACCGACGTCCAGCCGCCTGACTTGGAAACCCGAATTGCCATCCTGCGAAAGAAATCAGTTCAAGAGCGGCTGGTAGCCCCGCCTGAGGTCCTCGAATACATCGCCTCCAAGATCTCGAGCAATATTCGCGAACTCGAAGGTGCCCTCATCCGAGTGACAGCCTTCGCCTCCTTAAACCGCCAACCGGTTGATCTATCCATCACCGAGGTCGTTCTCAAGGATCTGCTGCCTTCGGACGCCGGGCCAGAGATAACCGCGGCGCAGATTATGGCGGCCACCGCCTCGTATTTCGGGGTAAGCATTGATGATCTCTGCGGATCCAGCAGGTCACGCGTTCTTGTCACGGCTCGGCAGATCGCCATGTACCTGTGCCGTGAACTGACCGACCTATCGCTGCCGAAGATCGGGCACGCTTTCGGCGGCCGAGACCACACCACCGTCATGCACGCAGACCGCAAGATTCGCCAACTCATGGCCGAGCGCCGGAGCTTGTTCAACCAGGTGAGTGATCTCACGAGCCGCATCAAGTCTCAACCACGCCAGATCTAGGATCTCGCCTTAACCACTCTCCCTTCACGTATCACGAGTAACACCATCCACATCTTTTCCCCAAGTGGGGATAACCCTTGTTGATAGGTCTGTGCACAACCCGTCATTTGGGACCTAACTCGAAAAAAGATGTCCAGATTTAAGTAATTCGTCCGTCCTATCCCCACCTGTGTGCATGCTGTGGATATCTCCCTTCTCGTGTCGGGTCTATCCACCTCGCGGCCCGGAAGACTTGGGGGCCGACACGACACGTGGGCGTGACCATCTCCACCATTCACATACCCACACAGCTCACGACAGTTGAATGCACAGCCTCTCCACACGCAGACACGCCGTGCCCACGACTGGATATCGCTGCTTTCCACAGAATCCACAGCACCTATGACGACTACTAACCTTTAGATAAACAATTCATCAACCACCCTTGGGGCCAACCCTGGGGATCAAGGCCGGCACCAGCGGCGACCAAGTGATGCAAGAATCACGGTCCGGCGGCAGCCATGCCCCCGTCGCACCAAGAAGGGCACCCCGTGAAGATCCGAGTCGAACGCGATGTCTTAGCTGAGGCCGTCGCCTGGGCCGCGCGAACCCTTCCTTCCCGACCCTCCCATCCGGTTCTCTCCGGGCTGGTTCTTACGGCGCACGAAGATTCACTCACCGTCAGCAGTTTCGACTACGACGTATCTGCCCGCATTGACATCGCCGCAGACGTTTCGGTAATCGGATCTACTGTGGTGTCGGGCCGACTTCTCGCCGACATTGCGCGCGCACTACCTGCCCAGCCCGTGACCTTGGAGTCAGAGGGATCCAGAGTTGTCCTGGCGTGTGGCCGCTCAAACTTCACGCTGCCGACTCTGCCGGTTGACGAATACCCTGCTCTGCCCGTTATGCCGGCCACCACAGGGACGGTAAATGGCGCGGTCTTGGCCAGTGCCGTCGGCCAAGTCGCAATCGCGGCCGGCAGAGATGACACCCTTGCCAGTCTCACCGGTATTCGGATTGAGATCGATGGCACCACGATGGTCCTTGCCGCCACTGATCGGTATCGACTCGCCGTTCGTGAATTGACCTGGCAGCCGACAGCGGGGGATCTATCCACTCATGCCCTGATCCCAGCCCGGACCCTTGCCGAGACAGCCAAGGCACTCGCAGGGGCTGATCTCGTTGAAGTCGCCCTGTCTGCTTCGGGTAGTGGTGACGGCTTGATGGGCTTTACCGGCAATGGGCGACGCACCACGACTCGACTGCTGGACGGTGACTTTCCCAAGTACCGGTCCTTGCTTCCGACGGAGGCATCGACCACGGCAGTTATCGACACCTCAATCTTGGCGGATGCCGTTAAGCGCGTCTCCCTAGTGGCAGAGCGCAACACTCCGGTCCGACTCACCTTCGGCGAGTCTGAGGCCGTGCTTCGGGCCGGAACTGGTGAAGAAGCTCAGGCAACTGAGGCTGTGGAGTGCTGGACGACCGGTGATCCGATTGAAATTGCCTTCAACCACTCCTATCTACTCGATGGTCTAGCGGCCGTGGACGCACCCTTTGCCCATCTGGCCTTCACTCAATCAACCAAGCCGGCCGTTCTTGTGGGCCTTCCTGATCAACAGGCCACTCCCAGTGACGCATATCGGTACCTGCTTATGCCGGTACGCCTCACCGGCTGAACGGGTTATGCACGTCAAGCACGTCAGCCTTACGAACTTTCGGTCGTATCAGCAGGTAGACGTGCCGTTTTTTCCCGGGGTCAATGTCCTTGTCGGAGCCAACGGTCAGGGCAAAACAAACCTCGTGGAGGCGATCGGATACTCCGCGACTGCAACAAGTCACCGAGTAGCGACGGATGCGCCACTGATCCGTACCGGTGCATCTCACGCCGTACTACGAGTCGACGCGGTGTGTGACGGTCGACCGGTGTTGGTGGAGATCGCGATAAATCCGGGGCGGGCCAACAAAGCTCGGCTGAACAGGTCAGCGGTTCCGCGGGTAGGCGACGCACTCGGGATCATCAAGGTCGTTACCTTCGCACCTGAGGACCTCGCGCTGGTCAAGGGTGATCCAGGCGAGCGCCGTAGGTTCCTAGACGATCTCCTTGTCCAGCAACGCCCGCGACTACTCGCAGTGCGGTCCGACTACGACCGAGTACTCAAACAGCGAAATGCACTCCTGAAGACCATTGGAGCTGCTCGACGAGCCCAACCGGACGAGATCGAGCGCACGCTGAGTGTGTGGAATGAGCAACTCGCTTCTGTGGGCTCCCACTTGGTCGCCGAGCGGGTGCGCGTCATCGATGAACTGGTAGGACGAGCCCGGGATTTCTATCAAGGCATCGCTGAGGACGATCAAAGAGCCCTGGGACTTGCCTACTCA
>JAULZL010000353.1:0-7317 GCA_032117355.1 Candidatus Nanopelagicales bacterium | reverse complement strand
CCGGCTGTCACGATATGCGCATGAGAACCCCGCTCGACCGTTCCCGCACAGCCTCGGCCCGCATGCGCGGCGTGGCACTGGGAGCCGTTGCCGCAGTTGTGCTCACCTGCCTCGTGACAGGCACCGCCCCGGCGATGGCAGACACGGCAGCGTCGAGTGCGTCCGGTCGTACCCTCGAGACCTTCCTCAGTTTCAAGACCCGCTCCGTCACAAATATCGGGCCGGAGGCGAGTTCGGTGGGCGACACGACGTTCGCCACCGGCACCGTCCGGCTAGGTGCGGCCGGCTCGGCGGTCGGTACGTTCACCACGCGCGCGGTCGTCGTGGTGCCCGACACCGGCAGCGGACGCGAGCTGCGCGATACCCAGGTGACAGTGCGGCTGCCCGAAGGAATGCTGCTCACCGAGGCCTTCACCAACGAGCCGACCGCGTCGCCACCCAATACGCCGAACACTCTGGTCGTCATCGGCGGCACCGGGCCCTACTCGGGCGCAAGGGGGACCGCCGTGATCCGTCCGGTGTCCCCCGGCGAATACACGTTTACCTTTGAACTGCTCCCGGCGGTGGCAGTCGACCCCGGCAAGGTGAGCACCATCCGGCTCACGCAGACGAGCGCCGAGGTGGGCAGCGTCACGGTGCCCGATGCCAAGCAGGGGACGAGCATGTCGTATCTCACCCTGGGCGGATCTGCGAGCGGCCAAGGGGCGGCACTGCCCTGGAACGGATACCGGCAGGCGATCAGCGTGGCGATCCCGGGCGGCGCAGTCACCTCCCAGTGGACGGCGACCTACAGCCTGCGAGGCGGGACGCTCCTCGTCGGCTCGATGCAGCGGAGCAATGGCGGAGTCCGCGAACCGTCGGTCAACACCCATGAGGTGCTCGGGGGAACCGGCCTCTACGCGGGGGCGCGAGGCAACGTCACCATCGACAACGCTGCAGATCCGACATCCGTGACGATCCGGCTCCTAGGCTCGGCTGACGCCCCCGGTGGCGTGACCCGGCAGGTTTATCAGGCGACGTATAGCGTTCGCAACCCCGTTGTCTCGCTCGACGGCGACTTGGTCTACGTCGGCGCGGTGTCGAGCACCTACAGCGCACCCGGGTCCAAGGAGCCCGCGGGCGCCGGCATCATGATGACCGCCTGCTACGCACCCGTGGAGGGCGCCGTCACCTATCTATACGAGTCGTCCCGACGACGCATAGACCTCCCCGGAGGATCCCTCCTAGGCGTGTCGACCCTCCACCGTCCGATCTCGATCGTGAGCGACCTCAACACCGAATGGATGGTCGTCACAGGAGGCACAGGCGACTACGCAGGGGCCGTCGGCACGGTCGCTATCGACCGGGGCGATCCGGCTGATGGCGACCAGTTCATCAGGATTCGACTGCTGAGCTAGCCGGACTCCGGTGCGAATTCGCGAGTCGCGGCGACGCAACGGTGAGGCTCACCGTCCACGTGAAGCCCGATGCCTCGCGAACGGCCGTCGGCGGCGGTGACCCGCCGATGCTCGTCCATGATTCGGCGCGACCAGGAGCCGGAGAAGTTCTCACCGAGGGGATTCGGCTTGCCGATGCCGACTCCGGGCTCGCGGAGCGCCTCGTCGATCAGCTGATAAGCGCGGGCGAGCATCTTGCGATCATCGCTACACGAGCAGCAGTCGGTCCCGCCGTCGTCGGTAAACGTGACCCTCATTCGGAGATGAGCGACCGCTCAAGTACCTGGCCCTGGGATGCCTGGGCAACCCCATGAGGAGTCACTCGGCATTGGCGGGCGACCGCATTAGGTACGCCGTCTCGGTCATCGTGCGGCACTGCGCCTCCAACACCAGCAAGGCCGTGCCCATCTGGGCCGATGGCGACAGGCGAAAGGACGACTAGGTCAGCGCGCCTAGGCGGTGTTTCGGCTTCGGTCGGGCGTGATTACGAGACTCCCAGCCGTGCCAGTCCGTGTCGTCGTCGACTGCTAAGTTCTCTCATCCATTCCGTGGCGGCACTGCGTGCCGCCGGCTCGAGAGGTCCTTCACTATGGCGTCTACGTCGCGCGGTCCTCGCCTCTTCATCGCTGCGTTCCTGGCACTCGCCGCGATCCTCGCGGGATTGAGTGGCTGCTCGTCGAGTGAGGAAGAGGCGCGGCAGGCAGGGAACCTCGGCACTCGCATCTGCATCCTCAACAGCTGGACCGAGAAGGTCAGCGTCCGATACACCAAGAAGGACACCGACACCGGCACTGGTCCCCTCGGGCCAGGTATGCAGTCCTGCGCCGAAGGGACGATGGTCACATATGGAGACGTGGAAGGCATCCTCGTGTTCCCGGAACCGGCACGGGCGTTGTTCTTCTCGGCTAACAATCCTTTGTACTTGTATCCCTCGTTCACTCTCGCCCAGTTTGGGGTAAACGATCCGCAGCCGTCGGAACCCGACACCGTGTGCACTGAAAACGGGTTCAAGGTCGGCGATAGCGTCCTCTGGGACAACGGGACTATCCGGGTTTCCATCAAGCGCCTTCCCGACGATCAGTGGAAGGAGTTCATCCTCATCATCGAGCCGAGCCAGGGGCAGCGAGTCGGCAAGGATCCCTGCCCACCTCGGGGATGATCCCTGCCGCGGCGATGCGGGCCCTGGTTGATGTCATTCACGTAGCGACAGCAGAGGATGAGCGGTTCGAGGACGATTCATGCGGCCTTGCTCACCGGGTTGGCGCCGATGAACTCTGCCATTTCGGCGGAGCATCCAGCCGCAATGATCGCGGTGTCGTCACGATGGATTCCATGAGTTTGGCGAGCGTGTCGCCGCTCTGCTGTCCGAATACGACTGAGAGGCACAGGCGACTACGCAGGGATCGTCGGCGGCGGCTACGGCGAGCAGTCGATGCTCGTCGTTTCGGTTCATGCCCAGCCGGTCTCGCCAGGGTCGAACCGGTCAGGGTCGAACCAAAGCCTTGCTGGGTCGGCCTAGGCGACAGGCGGGTGGTGTCGATCCTGCCGGTCACCGAGGGCGGAGGCCATGCCGCCCAGGGGCACGACGACAACCATGACGATCCAGTAGGCGACCGTCGCAATGATCGGATCGATGACGACCAGCCAGAACAGGCCGCGGATCAGGCTGAACCCGTCGAACTCAATGAAGAAGGGCGCCTGCCCACCGATGAATGCCGTCACGGTGATCCACCCGACCCAGACCGCCAAGATCAGGCCAAGCGGGATGGCGACGACGGCCATCACGACGTTGAGGTTTCTGTCGGCTCGTGACATGTGCGGACGATACCAACGAAGACGGCCGCAACCCCGATCCTGGCGGGGTGAACGTACAAGCCCGGTTGATAGCGTCACGCCGTGGATATCGCAGTGGTCGGCGCGGCCGGTTCAGTCGGACGATCGGTATGCATGCAACTGCTCGCCACCGGGGTGATGGGATCGGGTGAGCGACTGCAACTGGTCGGCCGCCGGGGCGGACCAAGCGAGACCGGCGTGTTCGGCTTGCGCATCGACCTACTGGACGCCTTCTCCGAGTCAGCCCCAACGATCGAGCAGGTGCTGGATCCGGAGAAGATCAGGGCTGACGTGATCGTGATCGTGGCGGGCAAGACCCCGTCGGACGATCCGTCCATCGCGACGGCTCGCGATGCGGTTGCGGCGACCAACCTCCCCATCTTCGAGCGATATGCGCGGGTGCTGGCCGAGCACGGCCGTGGCCACGAGCTCTGCCTGATCCAGTCGAACCCGGTCGAGCTCGCCGTGGACGTATTCTCCCGCCACCTTGGGGCGCACCGGGTTGTCGGCGCGGGTTCGTACAGCGACACCCTTCGCCTGCGCCGGGAGTTCGCGGACGGCTTCCTGGCCTTCGGCGGCGACATAACCCAACGACCCATCGTCTCCGGCTACATGCTTGGCGAGCACGGCCCGGGCCTTGTTCCGATCTGGTCATCCCTGAGCGCGTTCGGGGTCGACGACAAGACGTGGTCGCGATACCTGCGGCATGCCCGCGGCGACCGCCAGATCAGCGACCTGAGCGCACATGCCGCTGCGGCCCGCGGCCGGCTCAGCGAACTGCTCGCTGCCCATCATGGTGAGGAGGCGTTCATGTTCGTCTCGCAGCTTCCGCCGGATGTCCGCGCCATCGTCAAGCCGTGGTTCGCGCATTGGTCCGGTCGAACCAGCACCGTCACTGCGCACAGCGTCGTCGACCTCATCAGCGAATTGCGCACCGGCCATCGAGTCCTCCTCCCCCTCCAGGTGGCGTTCGGGGAGCATGACTGGCCGGGCGGCGGGGGCGTCCTCGGCCTGCCTGTCGACATAGACCTCCAAGGCTGGCATCGAACCGTCCCCCTCGAACTGGCAGCCGATGAGGCGGAGGCCTTGGAAGCCTCGCGAATCTCAACCCAACGCAATCTCGCTGCCTGGCAAGCAACGGGTGACTGAGTTCCGCTTCGCCCGCGTTCAATCACGACTCGATGACATGCGCGGGCGGCTAGCACAGACGAAGCAAGAGGAGTTAGCCCGGTGGTGACAGTCAGCCCGTTCGGCCAGGTGGCGGGCGAGATGACTCGCGCCTTCGACATCGTCGGGGAAGACGGATTCAGCCTGCGGCTCACTGACTACGGGGCACGGCTGGTGAGACTCACGATGCCCGACCGCTCCGGTCGGGTGGCCGACATCGTGCTCGGCTTCGACGATGCGGACGGCTATGCCACCTCGACGGCCTATCTCGGTGCCACCGTAGGACGGTACGGCAACCGGATACGTGGCGGCAGGCTCCGGCTGCATGGTGAGGACTATCAGCTCGACTGCAACGAGGGTGCCAACCACCTTCATGGCGGACGGCGCGGCTGGGATTCGCGCATCTGGGACGCCGACTACTCCCCCGATGCCACCGCCATCACCTTCCGGATGACCAGCCCGGCAGGAGACATGGGCTTCCCGGGGGCATGCGAGGTGACCACCACCTACGAACTGCTCGGCAATCGCCTGCGGATCACCATGACGGCCCGGCCCGATGCCACCACCGTCGTCAACATGGTGCACCACTCCTACTTCAACCTCGCTGGTCACGGCTCCGGGCCGGCCCTGGATCACCTCATGCGAATCCCCGCCGACTTCTACACCCCGGTCGATCGCGAGCTCCTGGCGACCGGGGAGATCCGATCAGTCGTCGACACACGTTTCGACTTCCGTGAGTTGCGGCCCATCGCTGCAGCCGAGCCGGCACGTACCGGTAATCAAGAGGATGTCAGCGCGGGCCAGTACGACAACAACTGGTGCCTGCGCGGTGGTGAGGCGGGCCTCATCGAGGCAGTCGAGTTGGCGGATCCTTCGTCCGGCCGCCGAATGCGAATGTGGTCAACCGAACCAGGGCTGCAGGTCTACACCGGCGGCTACTTCGATGATTCGGTGGCAGGCAAGGACGGCCGACCCTTCTGCCGATTCGCGGGGGTGGCTCTGGAGACGCAGAAGTTCCCCGACTCCCCGCGCTTCGCCCACTTCCCCAGCACGGTGGTGCGGGCCGATGAGACCTACCGCCACGTCATGGAGTTCGAGTTCACCGCCGATTGACTCTCGACACGTCGAGGCAGCGCGGTCATAGCCCGGATGGGAAGGTCTCCGGCGGCTCGCCCATGTCCCAGGTCGATGTTCGCTCCAACGGAGTCAGCGCGGAGGTCTCGTCGATATGAATGACCGCATCGAACTGCCCGACGAGATCGGCTCGGAACCAATGGCTGGTGAACTCGGTCTCCGGCCGATAGATCACCCCGATGGCCCGCTCGAGTTGATTGGATGGGATGGCTTCGGCATTCGACTCCATCGGCAACCAGAATGCCGGACGACCGAACGTGTGGAAGTAGGCCTCGTAGCTGTGCTCAAGGGCTGGCCGCACCCGCTTTCGCTCAGCAATGCCGCCCCACTCCGATGCAGCCGTCACCCGACCGTGGTGGGTGGTCAGCCCGATGATGAAGCAGTCCTTCGACGCCGCCTGCCGGGTGAGCTGACCGATGTTGAACTCCCCGCGTCGACCCATGTCGGTCATCCGAGCATCACCGACATGGGAGTTGTGAGCCCACACCACGATCTTGGAGCGGTCCCGATGCAGGTCGAGGTGATCGGCGAGGGCCTGCAGGGTCTGCGCCATGTGCTGGTCGCGGAGATTCCACGACGAGACCCGGCCGTGATACATCTGCCGGTAGTAGTGCTCGGCATTGAGGACGAGCCGAGCATTCTGCTCGGCGAAGAAGTACTCGTCCTCGGCAACCCAGCCATCCTGGGCCAGAATGCTCGCCTTGCGCTCACGCAGGTCGATGAGTTCTGCGATGACCTCCTCCTCGCAGGAGGCGGCGAGATCGAAGTGGACGGAATGGCCGTAGTGCTGGCCCTCTCCCTGGAAGAGGTCAAAGCAGCCGTAGCGCTCGCGAGCGAGCCGAGCGGCCTCGAGGTCGACGTGGTCGAGGTAGTTCACCACGGTCTCCATTGACGTACGCATGCTGTAGAGGTCGAGGCCGTAGAAGCCGACCTTGCTCGCTGGCAAGGATTGAGCGTCATTGCGGGCACGCATCCATTCCAAGAAATTGACCACATCCGCATTCCGCCACATCCATGCGGGAAATCGGCGGAAGTCCTCCAGCGCACTCACCGCACTGTCATCGCCGGCTTGACCGCAGACATAGCGATTGACCCGGTAGGCATCCGGCCAGTCGGCCTCGACGGCTACGGCATTGAAGCCAAGCTCTTCGATGAGCCGAGCCGTGATGCGCGCCCGCTCTCGATAGAACTCATGGGTGCCGTGCGAGGCTTCCCCGATCAGGACGAACCTCCTGTCGCCAATCATCTCCAGCAGACCGCTGAAGTCCCGGGCACTGCCTGTTATCGGATTGACTTCCTCCACCCGGAGGTCGTCCAGCATCCAGCCTTGGGTTGTCATGCTCCATGGTTCGCTCCCGCATGCCTTGACGGTCAAGGGGAACAAAGGTCCGGTCATGGAGGGCAAATGGCCCTTCCCTGCGTGCCGCTGCTCCGCAAGCATCGAATGCCAGCCCTATCAACCGCAGGAGGCACCGATGTCCGCACGCCCACAGGTCGCCAGCCCGTCCCGCGTCGGTCAATCCACTCGTGCCCCGCACTCGACGGACGGAACCGGCATCTACCTCGATCGACGGGATGCCGGTCGCCAGCTTGGCGCAGCACTGCAACACCTCGCCGCCACGCAGCCGGTGATCCTTGGCCTGCCGCGCGGCGGCATCCCGGTGGCCCATGAGGTTGCCACCGCACTCGGCGCACCCCTCGACGTCCTCGTCGTACGAAAGATCGGCGCACCGAGCAATCCGGCGTT